>JBAUGO010000551.1:0-2243 GCA_049679775.1 Anderseniella sp. | reverse complement strand
CTCATCCTTGAATATGCCCGGCGCATGATACAACTGAACGACGAAGTGATGACCGCTTTCACACGACCAGAGATTGCCGGGCATGTACGTTTTGGTACGCCGGATGATTATGCAGACCGCATATTGCCGGATGTGCTGGCGAGGTTTTCACGCACTCATTGCAAGGTCTCGGTGGATGTTGATTGTCAGGCCAGCCACTCGCTGATTGCGAAGGTGAAATCAGCCGAGTTGGACCTCGCCATGATCACCTGCCAGACGGACACACCCGAAGCCGAAATCGTGCGGTCTGAAAAGCTGATGTGGGTGACATCATCCCGACACAGTGTGCACAAGGACGAAGTGTTGCCGGTTGCCCTGTCGCAGCATGGCTGCGCCTGGCGGCAGATGGCAATCGGATCACTTGACGAAATGGACCGCAAGTACCGTTTCGCCTATGCAAGCTCCAATTCAGTGGCGATCAATGCCGCCGTGCTGTCCGGATTGGCGATTGGCGTGATCCCGGAAATCTGCATGCGGCCAGGCATGAGGGTGCTGGGAGAGGCCGACGGATTTCCTCAGCTTGGCACATTCGACATCGGGCTGATAAAAGCGTCAGAAAGCAACAAGGCCGTCAACTCACTGGCCGCTCACATCAGGGATGCCATGTGTTGTTTGACGCCAGCAAGCGCGATGGGTGTTGCGGCGGAGTGAACTAGACAGCCAACACATCAATTGCAATACGGCAGTTCTGGTTGCCAAGTCCGTGAACTGGCAACCCCGTCGAAGCCGGGCCAGGTTTGATGTAAAACCCGTGCCGTACCTGCATGTTTCCATGCAGCTCTTCTTCGCTCGCCCCACCGGTATAGTGCGCTGTCAGCTTTGCCACATTGGCAAATGTCATCCCCACTTCCCCTAGCGCAACATCAATTCCGGTCATTATAGACCTCGTTTGCTGCACAAGGTCCTGCCCAGCGTCAGAACATGTACCTGTCACCCAGACCTTATCAACAGCCCGGCGGCGATGTATTTCTGCTCGCCCTGCAAAAAGAATTTCTTGCGTCTCTACTGTATCGTTCACAAAGGTCAAGACACCAAAAAATGATCCGGCTTGCGTCTCAGGCAGCATAACCATTGCATCAGATAAAGAGGAATGCCCGCTCACTAGAATCGGCATTGTTGTTTCAGAAAACCAGTGACCACTCAAAAGGCATTCAGGCCGCAAGCCTGCCGAGATCAAAGCCGTTTCAATATTGCCCCTGTCCTTGTGCCCGCCCATCACCTGCGCCCAGGTCTGGTCTCCAGTTGCGACTGTTTTCACGGCAACGCCACCGTTCTGATGTACGGCTCGTCCGGACACAGTTTCCGCTGCGAATACATCCACTTCAATAAGCATCCCAGCATAGTAAAAATGAGGTACGGGGATGAGTACAATCAGTGGCCCGTGACTGAAATGAACAGCAAACAAATCAGCCAGCGCGTTGGAGGCCAGGTTCACAGAAGGCACATAGTACACATGTAATTTACCAATTTGCGCAGGCTTGAAATACGCTCGATCAACAACAGTTTCAATCATGCTGCAGACAAACCTGGCCTGGGCCTGCAAATCACCCGGTTCAAAAACCTCACCGTCAGGCGTCAACGGGCATTGCCCGCAGGACCAGCCAAAAGCACCGTCCCGCACCATGGTGGACACCGGCACGGAGACCCGCATGGCAAACACATCAAACGGGACATGAACACGCCCGGCCACTTCCCTTACCGCCCTGGAGGCACTACCTCGTAGCCCTTTTCTTCTGGTTCGTCGTCAACCAGTTCTGCCGGAAAACCATCGGCCAGGATCGACAGACCTGTTGCCTCTTCAAGCCGACGGATAATGTCATCGGAGTTGGCTCGCTCACCATAGCGCTTCTGGCCATCCTTCATGATGTCGATGATCATCGGCGATATTTCCAGCGGCACGTTATTGCGCTCGGCGATGGTCTGGAACAGGCCGATGTCCTTCAGTACCAGGTCAATTGTGAAGTTCACATCGCGAGAGCCATTGAGAATAAGCTGGCTTTCGGTTTCATGCACAAAGCTTGTACCGGATGAAATCTTCATGGCTTCGTATGTTGTGGCCAGGTCCATGCCCGCAGCCTTCATGGTAACCAGTGCCTCGCAACAGGTCAGCAGGTTTGCTGTGGCAAGATAATTGGTCATGACCTTCAGCGTGGAGGCCGAGCCCAAAGGTCCGGTATGCAGCACCCGGCGGCCCAGCGTAGTGG
>JBAUGO010000550.1:0-2871 GCA_049679775.1 Anderseniella sp. | reverse complement strand
GTGAAAATGCGGATGCACCATGGGGAGATAAGGCCAACAACGCACCGATGATCACTGTTCGAAAAAGATGATAGGTTGTCATGTAAACACCCAGTCAGAAAATGAAGATGCTTACACAATACCGGGGCCATAAAATCCTGACCAATAACACTTATGTGTGTGGTATGTGAGCTGACAGCATCAGCAAGGCTTATTTCTGGTTCAGCAAAATGTCGTTATGCGCGCCAACAGATGGTGCTGACTTTTCACTCAACGGTTCACCGCGAAACTGTGGTGCAACAGCAACTGGTGTTGCAGGCAAGGTATCGCCTTCTTCATTGAAGATGGTGTGATCAAACAACCCGCGGTCATGAAAATGTATATTGCGCATTGCCTGTTCCAAAGTCTTGACGATAGAGCAACAGCAATCAGCCTTTTCCAGCAGTGGCTCCCAGTGGGTGCTGGGGTGCTCAGACAAAAGAGCGCGCACTGCTGCTATGGTTGCGAGCGGATCATCACCATCCTGGCGGAATTCATCGGCCAGACCAATACAATCGCAAAACGTATCCCAGAACTTTTGCTCAAGAGCCGCTACCGCCAGGTGACGGCCATCTGCAACCGGATAAATCTGATACCGAGGCGATCCACCTGTGAGCAATGCATCGCCATTTCCCGGCCACTTATCGCCAGTCAATCCGTTGGCCATTGCCCACCACATCAACATGAAAAGATTATCCGTCATGGCGATGTCCAGGTGAGTGCCCTCGCCTGTTTTCTCACGATTGAGGAGCGCCAGAAGGATGTTCACGACGGCAGGATATGACCCACCAGCAATATCTGCGGCAAGGAATGGCGGCACAGTTGGTCTGCCAGCCGGCCCCATGCCAAGAGACAGCAATCCGGTATCGCCGATATAATTCAGGTCATGTCCTGCTCGCTGGGCATATTGTCCGGTCTGGCCATAACCCGTGATTGAGCAATAAATCAGACGTGGATTTATGAGCGACAGTGCATGGTAGCCAAGCCCCAGACGTTCCATGACTCCGGGGCGGAATTGTTCGACGACAATATCAGCCTCCTTGATCAAGGGCAGCAGAAACTCCAAAGAGCGCTCGGATTTGAGATCAAGGGCGAGCGACAACTTGCCCCTGTTCAACATGGAGAATGCGGCTGGTTGCTTGCCCCATTTGGGCTCATAGGACCGCATTTCCTCGCCGTCACCAGGGCGTTCAAGCTTTACGACCTGCGCACCCGCCTCAGCAAGAAATAGCGTAGCCATGGGGCCTGGCAACAAGGTGGAAAAATCAAGGACCTTTATGCCGGCAAGCGGTTGAGCTGTAGACACGACTGTCATGGTGGAATGCAATTATCCGGTAGTAAGATTCGGTTGGGCTTCGTGTAGCGATCAAACGTCGATATGGCAACACTACTTAACCAGCGTTCACTGATCTGAGTGATCAGTTGGACGTTCACAGGTGCATAAACAGGATTTTCAGCTTTATGCTTGCAAAGGTTGAAGGCCGAGATATGCTGAACACGGACTAATATTAACGAATGATTTTTACCACTTTTATTTAACTAATTAGCTTCACTGCATCTGATGTGAGAAGCCCATGCAACACAGGAGTACGAAAATGATATCTGAAACGAAAATCATATCAATCCGAAGCTTGGCATGGATGATCACGGCAGCGGTGCTTGTAGCGACAGCACCTTTCTGGGCAAATTCAACCCTTGCGGCTGAGCGCAATGAAAAGGTGAGATTTGCAGCTGGTGCCAGTGGCGCAGCCGTTTCTGACGCAATCAAGGGTTATGACAGTGTCAACTACATGCTCGGTGCGTCTGCAGGGCAAACAATGCAGGTGCTGTTCAGCCCGGACAATAGCGCCTGTTATTTCAACGTTTTGCCATCAGGTTCACAGACGGCAATTTTCAACGGGTCCACTTCTGGCAACGAATTTTCCTCGCGACTACCTAACACAGGCGAATATACCGTTCAGGTCTACATGATGCGCAGTGCCGCCCGCCGTGGCGAGATATGCCGCTACCAGATATCGTTCGAGATCGCAGGTGCCAGGGCAACGCAATTGCCTGCTGGCATTGAAGACGACGCCGATGATGGCGGTGGCGCACTGGCCGGTGCTGGAGGTGGTTTTGGTGGAACTTATACCCGTCGGGACGCGCGTCGTGCCTGCGAAAATCGCATGGGTGAATTGTATGGCTACCCTCGCTCGCAGATCAGTGATGTCTCGATAGATCGCACAGCTCGCGGAAACTTCACCGTCACGGGCAAGGTGACCCGCCACCAGAGCAGACCTGACATATTCAACTGCCGTGTGGCCTATGGTGAGGTTATCGGACTACGCGTAAACCATCCTGACAAGCCTGGCGAGGCAATTGGCAAGGCAATACTCGGCGCGGTGTTGCTGGGCACGGCAGAAGCGCTTTCAGATAAGGAATCTGACAATGCTCCCTACCCGGCCTATGCGCGCGGCAACCCGTTTGCCGACCGCGATCACCTTAGTCAGGCTTGCCGTCATGAAATTGCCCGCAACTTGCGCCATTCCCATGCGCAGTTTGATAAAGTAAGAATGGTCACCAGTCACTTGCGCGGACGCATTCTGGAAGGTACCGGCTCCATTCGCTGGTACAATACTGATCATACGATGCACTACACCTGCCACTTCGATCGGCGTGGTCAGATTGTGGATGGCCAGTTTTACTATTATCCTGCAGAACCCGCTGCATATGGTCAGAGTTATGGTGACGGCAATGCAGGTGGACCGGACAACTGGCGCGTCTCGGGCGTGGCCAATAACGATGTGCTCTATGTACACCGTTCGGCCAGTCTCGCCAGTCCTCGTATTGGTTCACTGCCGCACAATGCAAGGA
>JBAUGO010000549.1:0-2724 GCA_049679775.1 Anderseniella sp. | reverse complement strand
ACACTGTAGTACGCACGAACGTCCGCACTACAGTGTTGGGAACTTTGGGCTCCAAGCAGACATTGCTGTTGCTACAATATTGTGCCCAATTTGATTGGCTCAATGTCTGTGTGCTGAGGATGGAGGGTATGGTTGAGGAGATAGTACAATGTCCACTTTCAACCTGCCCATGATTATTCCTTCGAAGCGAGCCTGGAACAACGGTAGGATCATCGGTCAAAAACGACCTTTGTTGCCTAAGCATGTTTGGGCGATACGTGTGCGTTTAGAACTTGCAGAAGCAATTCGAGATCTTGCGCTGTTCAACATGGCTATAGATAGCAAGTTGCGTGGTTGCGATCTTGTAAAATTGAAAGTGGCTGACGTTTATGCATCAGGTACGATCAAGGAACGCGTTTCGATTCTCCAAAGTAAGACACAAACCCCGGTGCGTTTTGAAGTCACTGAAGGAACACGCAAATCGCTGATCGAATGGATTAGGCATCCATTGATGTCAGGTCATGAATATCTATGGCCTGGTCGGTTCCATGATCGTCCACACATCTCGACACGCCAGTATGCGCGAATGCTGAAAAGCTGGATAAAATCCATTGGTCTTGAGCCAAGTGCTTACGGTACTCATTCAATGCGGCGCACAAAGGTTGCCCAGATCTACAAGAAGACCGGTAACTTGCGTGCCGTCCAGTTGCTGCTTGGTCATACCAAGATGGACAGCACAGTCAGATATCTGGGTGTTGATCTTGAAGATGCGCTTGCAATTTCAGAAAGCGTGGAGATTTAGGTAATAGGGGCCGGTGTCAAAGCCGGCCCTTAGCGCACACTAGCTTGGTCTATGACTGGCCCAATTAAGATCGAGGAAGCGGACCGTCAATCGGGCATTGTCAGAGTAATTCGGTTCGTTGGCAATTGCAGCAAGTCCTCCACATTGCGAAGCGAGAGTGGAAATCGGACGTAGAGCATCACCGCTAGGCGGATGATCTCAGGACTGGTTTTGAAGTATCAAACCGAGCCCATTTCGTTTTTTGTCCTCCGTCAGCGCCTAATGGAAAGATTGGGTTGATTGAAAGAGTGTTCTATCGAGCCGGATTGTATGAGACAATGATGAGATTGAGGAATGCTGAGCCTCACTGGCGGGGACCAAATCCATTTCAGACGGTCGACTTATGACCTATCTGGACTTGGACAGTCTCTATTGCATAGAATTGGGTGGCACGCCTAGTTTGTAGGAACAACGCCCTCCAAATGGACTATTGCCATGTTTGTTTCAGACGCTCTTCTATCACGCATTAGCTGTCGCAAGTTTTTGCCTGATCCGGTTCCAGAAGAAACTGTCCGGGACATCATTGACAAGGCCCGTTGGGCACCCTCAGGTGGAAATTTGCAACCATGGCATCTGTACGCAATGACCGGCGAACCCCTAACAAGCTTGCTGCAAGATATTGCGAAGAAGATGGAAGCGACACCACGGGGTGAGCCAACTGAGTATCGTGTTTACCCTGAAGACCTGAAAGACCCTTATGAAGTGCGCAGGTTCAAATGTGGTGAGGACTTATACGCGTCCATTGGCATTTCGCGCGATAACAGGCCAGGACGCATCAAGCAGTTCCGCCATAACTTTGAACTGTTCGGCGCTCCGGTCGGACTGTTTATCTACATCGATAGGTCAATGGGTCCGCCGCAATGGTCAGACGTCGGTATGTTCCTGCAGAGTGTGATGCTGGTTGCAAGAGACTATGGCCTACACACATGCGCGCAAGAAGCTTGGGCGCAATGGCATCAAACAATTGCAGGCCACTTGCACCCTCCACAAGAGTGGATGCTGTTTTGCGGCATATGCCTTGGATACATGGATCAAAATGCGCCTATCAACCAACTTCGCACAGAGCGTGCTTCAGTGGATGAGATTACCACCTGGGTTGGTTTTGGGGATGACTGAATGCGATACGATACTTCATGAAATACACTCCAATCATTCTCAAAGATTAAAGTGTTCCGACCACCTGTTGAACCCACCGGAAAGAGCTGCCATTGGATGCAAGTTGCACAAATGACCCAGATGGGGCCGGAAGCGACAGTGGCCACTTCGGGCGATAAGCGGAAGTTTGCTGTGGATACTCTCGATCAGTTCGCCCTGAGTACTCAAGCCGCTCTGGCTTCTGCTAGGCTTGCATAATGCTGACATGTTTCCATTCCGACATTCTCAAGCTCGCGCGCGAGGGCAAGTGCGAGTTCAGCATCGCCATTGATGCAGTGCGCCTCGATGCTGGCAACCAGCTGTTGTAGCCGGCATGCGCCGACGGTCGAAGAACTGCCTGATAACGAATGAGCCATCTTCTGGAGGGTGTCGAGATCACCTGCTCCTGCGGCGTCCCTTGCTGCGTGCAACTTTGCTGCCGCCTCCTCAAGGTACTTGTCCAGCACGCGAGCAACCAGCGCCGGGTTGGTTGCCTGTTCCAGCTCTTCGAGCACGGCATGGTCGATGACAGGAGCTTCTGTGGTTTGGGTATTCATGGTCTTGCCAGCCTCTTGTTCAGGACTGTCGCAACTGCCCAGGATTGACTGGACAGCGTCGAGCAGCTTCTGCTTGCGGATCGGCTTGGTCAGGCAACCATCCATGCCAGCCTTGTGAAATCTTTCCATCTCATCCGGCATTGCGTTGGCTGTAAGTGCCACGATTGGCAACGGCGGCTTGCCATCTTCAAGCTCTGCAGCACGAATCAGCAA
>JBAUGO010000548.1:0-2210 GCA_049679775.1 Anderseniella sp. | reverse complement strand
AGTTTGACCAGATCCAGAACATCGTGATCAGACAGATAAACTGCTGCATCTGCCTGATTTCCCGTCAGTGATCCTTGCATCTGGTCGCTATCACGGGTCACAAAACTGCAGCTGATTTTCAGGTCAACGCACATTGCGTAGATGAGCTGTGGGAAAAAGCCTGTCAGCGCGCCTTTTGCATCGCGGTATGCAAATGGTGGAAATTGCTCATCAACCGCAAAGCGAATGCTGCGTATCTTGCGAAGGCTGGGCAAGATGTCCTGGCCTGAAACCTGCCGAAACTCGGGTAGTAACTTCTCCAGTGACGGCTGAGCGTGCAACCTGGTCGGCAATGACATCATACACAACGTGAGCGCCAATACCCATGCAAAAGCCCCAAATTGAGCCAGAAACCGCGAAGTGGTTCTCTGCTTGCGAGCAATCTCCATTTTGCTTTGGCTTCCCATCAAGATGACTACAAATAAGTTGATACTGCTGTAGCGAAATTGTTTTTGCATATAAACCCCTGTCATGCTTCAATTTGGATGTAATAAAATTATTATTACTATCTTCGCATGTCTTGGGGGCCGAAGAATGTATGTCAGTCAACGCGATTACCGTGCGCATTTCGCACCTGCCCGAACCGCGTCTGTTGACCATTTAATTCCCATCACTCATGAGCAATTGAGCCGTGTCTTGTCCAGACTTGACGGAACCGGTATGGCGCAATTGCTGCGGCGAGGTTGGGTTGACATTGCAGGTGCTAACCATGTCCGATTGGTTACAAGCATCGTCAGCGACCCTTATCATTTGCCGCAAGGCCCATCCGGTATGAGAGTTCTTTACTCGGATCACCAAATGATTATAGACGAAGTCACCAGACGATATGGCGATGAAATCAAGCAGCGCGCGACCAATCGTCTGGCCGTGCTGCATCCCGAAATGTCCGCCTTCAAGGTCATGACTGCCTGGCAATGTATTGCGGGCATTTTCATAATCGGCCTCGTTATGGCCGGGATATGGTTTCGCCCGGAACTCACAAGTTTGATTACGGTTATTGCGTTTTCAACATTCTTCATCAGCGTTAGTTGTCTGAAATTATTCAGTATTTTTGCGCATGGAAAAGTCCAGCTGCCAAAAGGGCAAATACTGAGTGATGACCAACTACCAATGTACACTCTACTCGTGCCGTTGTTTCAGGAAACCAGCATCCTGAAGCAAACTATTGGAGCACTGCGAACCTTGAATTATCCACGCCACAAGCTGGATGTAAAAATTATCGTTGAGGAAGATGACCATTCAACGCGTAAAATGGTTGCCCAGCTGGTGCCTGGTACAGGATTTGATATCATTACTGTTCCGCGCGGATCACCGCAAACAAAGCCACGCGCCTTGAACTATGCGCTGTTTTTTGCCCGCGGTGATCTGGTGACCATATACGACGCGGAAGACATCCCCCAACCCATGCAATTGCGGCTGGCTGCCCAACGATTTGCAGAAGCTCCCGACGAAATAGCCTGCCTGCAGGCACGGCTTGCCTATTACAACACCCGTGAAAACTGGCTGACCAAACAATTCAGCATTGAATATGCCAGCCTGTTTGACCTGATGTTGCCAATGCTGGCACGATTTCAGCTGCCACTACCCTTGGGCGGGACATCCAACCACTTCAGACTGTCGGCATTGCGAGAGACGGGCGGTTGGGATGCGTGGAATGTGACAGAAGATGCTGATCTGGGCATTCGTCTTGCCAGAGCCGGGTATCAATGTGAGGTTTTGGCATCCACCACTTTTGAAGAAGCTAATTGCCAACTAGGCAACTGGTTTGGGCAACGCGCCAGATGGTTAAAGGGCTACATGCAAACCTGGCTGGTTCACATGCGAAATCCTGTTCGCAGCATTCGTGAGCTAGGGTTTTCCGGCTTTTTTGTCTCCCAACTTCTGATCGCAGGTATGATCGGATCGGCCCTGCTACATCCGATATTCATAGCCATCATGGTCCATCATTTCTGGATGCTGGATCTGTCCAGCGCCACGTTTGCAGAGCAGATTTACAATATTATAGCATCAGCGGTTTTTGTTCTTGGCTATTGCGCGACAATGATTGCCGGCATCAAGGCGCTATATTTGCGCAGGCTCTACATCCTGTTTCCTGTTGTCTTGACCATGCCGGTTTACTGGCTTCTGATATCAGCAGGAGGCTGGCTTGCTCTATGGCAACTGATCACGGC
>JBAUGO010000547.1:0-6347 GCA_049679775.1 Anderseniella sp. | reverse complement strand
GTTGAGTTGAATATAGGGGCTCGTGCATCCGGCAGATGTGTATTTTATCACATTGCGGGATTTGCAGAAATTTTCAGGTGGCAGCTTGCCATTGTCGAATCCAATCAAGGGGATAGACAAGCATGATGATGTTGAGAATCAAGCCATCACGGATGTACCAGCCCACAAACAGCTCTGCTGCGATGAAAAGCAGGACTGATGCCCATACAGGCGCGCGCCAGGCAAACAAAAAGCCTGTCAGCATCATGGCAAGGTCAGATGTTGAGTTGAGGATACTGTCACCAAAATAATCAAGCGCAATCGTGTCCTCGCGATACTTGTTGATAATCCATGGTGTGTTCTCAACAATTTCCCACACGGCCTCGATAGCGCTGGCCATGACAAGCTTCCAGCCTGGAGATAGTCGCGGGGCAAGGTAATGCAGTGCCATATAAAAAATCAGGCCGTGCAGCACATGGGATGGTGAATACCAGTCCAGAATGTGTTGCGAGTTCTCGGCAGAGACAGCTTCGCCATGCCATAGTTTTATGTGGCCGCAAGTGCAGATCATCGTGCGACCAAGAAATGCAAGGCTGGCAACCATCGCCAGTGCGATACCTAGCAGCCAGACAACCGGTTTGTGCTTCAGCCTCACCAGCCACCACCACCACCGCCGCCGCCGCCACCGCCGGACGAACCGCCACCACCTCCACCACCGCCGCCAAACCCGGATGAGGACGATGACGGTGCTGGCATGGAATTGGTCATGGACTGTGATATGGAGGCAGGCAGGCCGCTCATGACATCGCCTATGCGGCCTGTGGAAATTCCGCGCCCTGAATACCAGTGCGGGTTGTAACTTGCAGCAGCAGCGGCGCCGGCGGCGGTTGCCAGCCATGCCTGAAATGCGTTGCTCCAGGGTTTTTCAAGGCCAAGCGAAACGGCATAAGGCAATACTTTTTCGAAGTGTTGTGGCGACATTCTGGGCGCGCCTGCAAGGTTCATGCGGTCCTTTTCAGCAAGGTTGATGTAGGTCTTGAGCCCCTCGATGCCATCCATGTATTTACGGCCAAGCGGCGTCGGTGCACCAAGCAGATACCAGAACAAAACGTTAAGCGCGACGATGCTGCCTATGATCATCAGCATCAGGGGTTGAGCACCGAGTTGTGAGACCATGCTGCCAATGACAGGCAGGAAATTCAAAGCCATGAAGCCAAAGATAAACCATCTCATGACGGATTTTAACTTGCCACCAAAATTGTTACCGCGAGCGACCTTGAAGCCAATATTGGTGAAAACAATGGTGATCATGAATGCCGCAATTGTCATGACAAAGGCGGGCCCCAGGGTTTCTCTCACATTGCCCACTGCCAGAACGCACAGCACGACCGTGACGATGGACAGGATTACACCGGCAACGACATAGCCAAGGTTCTTCACGAAAAACTTGTTCCGATGTTCGTCGTACAGGGTTTTGTTGAAGCCGGTTATCATGGAAAGAACTTTTGAGCTGTTGGATTTTTCAATCTTGAAGGAGCCGCCGGAGGTTGCCACTCTAGCAAGCAGTAGTGCTTCTCCTACAGGTAATGGTGGCTGGTCGGTGGGGGCGGTCAAGGTCGTGATCTTTATGTCCTTGCCTATTTCATCAAGCTTCACATAACCCTTCACTGCAAGATTGAGCAAGGCTGCCGACAGTGCGTCGTGACCTGAAATGCCCTTGTTTTCTATATAATGAACCTGAGCTGGTGGTATGCCATCAGGGGCGTACCAGCGAGGAACCACAACACCTGCGGGAGGGTCGCGCCCAACCTTTCTCCAGGCCCAGAAATAATAGCTGAAGACGACAAGCAAGGCTACGAAACCACCCAGATAAGGCTTGTTGTCACGCCAGAACCAACTGAGTTTCTGGGCTTCACTTGGGGGTGTGATGGAGCCTTTGGGCATTTTGACAGCAATGGTCAGTCCCCAGTTTCTCTGCAAGGGCCTTGTTGTTTGAAACTCAACCTTATTGCGATTGTTGCCATATGATGAACTGGCGTTCTGGTCCACAGCACCGAATGGTCCGGTAAACAGGTTTGTATCAACGGCGCGCACCCCGTCGGGAAGAATGACCTCAGCTCGCGCAATCTGTATGGGGAAATCCCAGAAGTTGCCGGTCACATTCCAGTAGAGTTCATCGTGTGTATCGAAGAACCGTATCTGGCGGTCGCTCTTGTATTTGATGGTAAAAGTGTGCTCGCCATTTTCAAGAAAGCGGTTGGCCTTGCCGATATAGACGCGGATGGCACGACTTGCTTCATCAAGGCGGAAGTCTTCCGGCTGACCGTTTCGCAGTACTTCTATGACATCAAAGCTGACACGGTGTTCGCGCTTGCTCGGACCCTGGAAAACCAGTGGAAAATCGCGAAAAATTCCCCTGCGGATTGTTCTACCTTCGGCCTTGACGCGAATGGTTTCCGTGACAGTCAGGTCTCCATTGCGGGCAACCTCAATGCGGGAGTTGAAGTTGAGTATTTGTTCTTCTGCCAGAGCCAGGCTTGATAGCGAAACCATGACCAGCAGCGAAACGAACAAGGTTCGAGCCATGATGAGCATGGTGGCGGGTCCTTTTAGTTGTCGAACGTCACCTGAGGAACACTGCGCTCTGCTGCGTTCTCGATCTCAAAATATTCTGCAGTCTGAAATTTGAAGTAGTTGGCGATAAAGTTTGACGGGAAGCTCTCCACCTTCACATTGAGGTCGCGTGCAGCACCGTTATAGTATCGCCTGGACATTTGAACCTCTCCTTCGATCTTGTCGAGAGTTTCCTGTAACTGGAGAAAGTTGGTGTTGGCTTTCAGATCTGGATAGGCTTCTGCAACTGCCATCAACTTGCCAAGTGCTTGTCCCAGGAGACCTTCAGCAATTGCACGTCCGGCAACGTCGCCTTCAGGAACGGCTTGTGCGCGAGTGCGCATTTCGGTCACTTCGCGCAATGTATCCTTTTCATGTCCGGCATAACCCTTGATGGTGGAAACCAGGTTCGGGATCAGGTCTGAACGACGCTTTAGCTGGACATCAATTCCAGACCAGGCTTCCTTGACCATCTGACGGGCCTTGATCAAGCCGTTGTAAATGCCGACACCCCAAACAGCGATGGCTGCCAGAACACCAAGGATTGCAAGCATAGACATAAGACACCTCCATTCGGGAATCGATACGGCAAGCCTAACCTTAACCTTAGGTCTTGTCAGCCTCTGCTGATTTATCATCCCCACCAAGTTTGACGACTTCACGCATGAACTGAGATATGCCGGGGCGAGGTTGTGTCAGAAAGGGTAACGGTCGGCACAGATCCATGGCTGCAAGTCCTATGCGTGCTGTAAGAATACCGTTGACCGCACCTTCACCGAAGCGGGCAGAAAGACGCCCGATCAGGCCTTTGCCGATGACCGAGGAAATGACTGTATCTGATAGAGCGAGACCACCAGTCACTGCCAGGTGACCTGCCACCATTTTGGCAAGTCGGAATGTCCCCAACGTGCCGGGCCTGCCACCGTAAAGGGTGGCAAGTTCACGCATCATGCGAAGGTTCTGCGCGCCAACCAGCAATATGTCCAGCGCAGCAGGGGCAATTGCCGTGATAACGGACACTCGCCTTGCTGCACGCGCAATGATCCGGCTGGCTTCAGCATCCAGAGGTGTCATCAAATCGCGTTCAGCCAGCTTTATCCGGTCGGCCGGGTCCATGATTGCCCTTGAATGTTCACCGAGCTGTGCAAGTCCCCAGCGCATATCGGCCCGGCCAGCATAAATTGATCGCAAATCTGCAAGTGTTGCAGTGGCAGCTTTGGCATCATCATTTGCGATGGCGTGAGCAGCATCTGTCTGGGTAGCACCCAGTTTCTTCAAGCGCAGCAAACCGACAAACTCACGCACAATGATGGCAAGAGCTGCCAATATCATGAGGCCAAGCAATCCTGTTCCAATCCAACCCAGGACGGGTGAGCGGGCAAAAAGCTCCTCAATCAATTGTGTGGCGGTCAGGCCAACCCAAAGGCTGGCCAGGCCAATAGCACCAGACAACAATATACCCGACCAGCGAAACCGCTTTGCCATCGTATGGTCACGCGCAATGGCTGGTACCAGGTTGTCCGGTAATGGCTCCTCAAACTGGATTTCTGGCGCAGGCATGGCGCGTGGTTTTCGGCCTGTGGTATTCGCAGATGTGCTCTTTCTGGCTGACTGTGGTTTTTCAGCCTGACTACGATCAGCTTTCACATCAATCTCGGGTCGGGCAGGGGAAAGCCTGAAGGCTATCGGTTTGCGCGGATCATCGGTCATTTCAGTCGATCTCCCACGAGAAATTCCAGGGCACGATCAAGCCGGATATGCGGAAAGGCTGTTGCCGCTACAGGTGAGGAGGAGTTTCCGAGATCAGGTGGCAGGAACCGCACGAACTTCAATTCTCCTTCAAGCGAGCCATCAAGCGCTTCAACTGGATTTTCCGGAAGGTCACCAGGGAAAATGGCAGCTTCTGATTTGCCATCAAATACTTCGCCGGCAATTTCTTCACCCTTGATCGGGAAGCCTGCAATGCACTCCAACGTTTCGCCAGATTGCTTGACGCTTGCCTCGCGAGTTGCACGAATGGCGGCTATCGCTGCAACATCAATTTCAGCACCTGCAAACTGTGCTTTATTGACCGCATCTTCGACTATCAGTTGTAGTACCTTTTCAAGTTTGTCGTGAGAGCTGTGATGCAGCATGTCTGCTTTGGTGGCGGCAAACAGGATACGGTCAACACGTCTGCCGAAAACCGAAGATGCCCAGGAGTTAGCCCCCTGGCGAAAACACGACAAGACATCTGTGAGCGCAACTTTCAGATCGCGCACTGCGGCAGCGCCAGCGTTCAGTGCGCTCAATGTATCAACCAGGACAATCTGGCGATCAAGACGGGCAAAGTGATCGAAAAAGAACGGCTCAACAATGCGGCTGACATAAGCATTGTAACGCCGTTCCATCATGGCATGGAGCGATCCTTCGCTTGCCACCATTTCGGAGTCAATGGCCAGGGGTGCAAAGGTCAGCAATGGTGATCCTGCAAGGTCTCCGGGCATCAGGAACCGTCCAGGAGGCAGTGTTGACAATGACACGTCATCAGCCCGGCATGACGCCAGATAGTCAGTAAACAGTTTTGCGGCTTCTTGTGCTGTGGCTTCATCGGCCGGGGCTTCAGGTACAATCGTCTTGAGGTGCGAAAGCCATTTGGTTGCAAGGCTGGCACGTGGTTCGCGCTCGCTCGCCTTCAGTGTTGCCAAAGACCATTGCGCATAGGTTTGTGTCATCAGGGGGAGGTCAAGCAGCCACTCACCCGGATAATCAATAATGTCGATATGCAGTTTTGACCCCTGAACATTGCGCGCAAGCAAGCCGGATGCTTCATATTCCACCGTCAGTCGCAATTGCGAGAGCCTGTTTGTGCTTTCTGGCCAATGTCTATCGCTACCTGTCAAGGCTGCAACGTGTTGTTCATAGGAAAATCGCGGTACATCGTCATTGGGTTGCGGCTCAAGGTAAACTCGATTGATCCGCCCCTTTGTAAGCGAGGTAAATAGTGGCAATTTTCCGCCATGTAGCAAAGCATGCACCAAAGCAGTGATGAACACTGTTTTGCCAGCGCGAGAAAGCCCGGTCACGCCGATGCGCAACGTGGGTGACACAAGCCCGGTGGCAAAGTCCTTTATGCCGCCTGCAGCATTGCGGGTTTCATTGATAATATTTGATAATACCGAGCCCAGTGTATCGTCCCCCGTCAAATCTGACCGTGTCGCATATGGGGTTTGAGGGTGTAAAGGTCAATCAGTTCTGAAAAAGTCCTTGCCTGAGAACGCGGACTTGCCTGGTTCATCCCAGCATTCTTGGCGTAGTGAAGGCCTTGAGCGTACCTTTTGTCTGCGAGATATCGGCCCAGGAAGTCATGTTGTACTCGATCTGGCACAAGGCGCAGGTTGGATATTTGCTCTCCAACTGGGAAAGGGCTGTCTGGTCGCCAGAGCCGCATGTTTCCAGCGCAAAGCCTTGCGATGCGGGGTTATGTGCGATGACCAGCAAGGGTGAGGCAGAATGACCATGGCTGGCTATTGCCTGAGCGATAGCCTGACCTGTGCCAAAGTCATAAAGCTCTCTCACTTCAAGCAATTCAACATCCTCATCCATGGCTGAAATTGCGAGTCGAGCGGTTTGGCGTGCACGAACAGCGGTTGATGACAGGCACAGTTGTGGCATTAATCCACGGTCCTTGATAAGGGCTCCCATCAACGGGGCATTGCGCAAGCCTCTCGGGTTCAACGGGCGGTTATGGTCATCCAGGTCTGGATGATCCCAGT
>JBAUGO010000546.1:0-2359 GCA_049679775.1 Anderseniella sp. | reverse complement strand
ACCTGAAAATTGCATAAGCTGCCCGCTCCTTCTGCTGGAACCGTGTCCGGCAACAGCTTGTCCAGCGCATCATAGATGGTATCGGGAATCATGTGACCTATGACGTGTCGAAGGGCAACCGGGGCCGGATGCAAGGCGTGCACTATCGAGTTCTCGGGAGCTGACACCTCAAATGGAGCAAGCGATGCAGCATTGTTGGGGATCTCCGGTGCAATGGCACACTTGAGGGCATAGCAGGTGTAAGCCTTAGTGTAGACCAACGGCACGTTGATGCCCTTTTTGTCGAGGCCTGATGTGCCATCCCAGTCGCTGTGAATGCGGTCTTTTTCTATCGATAGTCTGACCTTGAGATCAACCGGATGGGAATAGCCATCGATCTGCATGTGACCATGGGCTACGCCGGGTTTCAATGCGTTGATGCGCTCCAAAGTAGCAATGCGTGAATTGGTCAATATGAAGTCTGATATATCCGAGAGGTCAGACAGGGAAAATTCATCCATCATTGCGATCAGGCGACGGTGACCGATTTCATTACAGGTTGCCAACGCATAGAGATCACCAACCAGTTGGTCGGGTTCGCGCACATTGCCGCGGATGATCCTGATCAGTGTTTTGTCAACTTCACCACGATCGGCAAACTTCATTACCGGAATGTAGAGGCCTTCCTCATATACCGAGTTTGCATCTGCGCCGAAGCCTCGACCACCAATGTCAACTATGTGCGCAGTACATGCGAAAAAGCCGGCCAAACGACCATGATAAAACGATGGGGTCACCACAGTTATATCATGCAGGTGGCCAGTGCCTTCCCAAGGGTCGTTGGTTATATAGATATCACCCTCGAAAATATTCTGACGACCGATACGCCTGATGAAGTGAGGGACCGCATCAGCCATCGCATTTACATGGCCAGGTGTGCCGGTCACAGCCTGGGCCAGCATCTCACCCTTGTCATTATAGACACCTGCGGACAGATCACCCGCCTCCCGCACTGAAGTTGAAAACGCCGTGCGCACCAACGCTTGTGCCTGTTCCTCAACAACTGAAATCAGCCGGTTCCACATGACCTGTGAAGCGACCTTCGATATCCCTGACATCAGCTTTCTCCTTGTGTGGATTGTTGGTCCGCTGGTGCTTTCACTCGGATATCAAGGCATCCGTCAGGTTGCGCGATCAGTGCGCGGCTGGCAGGCAGGACGATTGTGGTTTCATCTTCTGTGATCACTGCTGGCCCCGAAACGGTTGCACCTGTTACAAGGTCGGCGCGCTCGATAATGGCTGCACTGGTCTGCTTGCCAAGGCCGGTGTCAAAAAGCTGCCTGACACCTTGCGATTTCGCGTGTGCGCCGGGACTTGCGCCAGCAACTGGAGAAACGGTCGGAGGTGGCGTAAACGCATTGACCGACCAAACTGTAATCTCGGCTTCCATACCTTCTACAGAGCGGCCAAACAGTTTTTCATAGTCAGTTTCAAACAGTTTGAGGAAGCCTGCTGCATCCGGTTCAGTAGCCAGATCAGACGGCAGAGAAATGGGGATTTCCCAACCTTGCCCGGAATAACGCATGTAAACCTTGTGTTCGCACTTAATATCAGCTGTATCATCACAAGATCGGACAAAGCCTTTGGCTTCGACTTCCATATCTGCAAACAATCGTTTGACCAGGTTTGCATCAAACCTGCTGATCTTCATGAACACAGATCGATTGGCCTCAAAGCTGAACGGCGCGCGAAGGAATCCGATGGCTGATCCCACACCAGCGCCCACCGGCACCAGGCATCTGTCAATGCCTAGTTTTTCACAAAGTCTGGCTGCGTGAAGGGGCGCTGCTCCCCCAAATGCAATCATAGTGTACTGGCTAAGGTTTTCACCATTTTCAACAGCGTGAACACGCGCTGCATTTGCCATGTTTTCATCAACAACCTCAGCCAGACCCCAGGCTGCCTCAAGTGTATCCATCGACAATGCATCACCCAGATGCATCTGCAAGGCGGTGGCTGATGCTCCTGCATCAAGCGGGATGGAACCACCTGCAAAATTATCAGGATCAAGCTTGCCCAGCACAAGATCAGCATCGGTTACGGCTGGTCGCTGTCCACCACGCCCGTAGCATGCTGGTCCTGGTTCAGAACCAGCACTTTCAGGTCCAACCCGGATCTGGTTCATGACATCCACATGTGCCAGAGAACCACCACCTGCCCCGATCTCCACCATGTCAATTACCGGAATTGAAATGGGCATTCCGGATCCCTTCTTGAAGCGGTAAGTGCGAGCAACTTCAAACACCCGGGCAGTTTTTGGGGTACGGTTTTTGATGAGGCAAATCTTGGCCGTTGTACCGCCCATATCAAAGGACAATAC
>JBAUGO010000545.1:0-6497 GCA_049679775.1 Anderseniella sp. | reverse complement strand
CCTATGCAGCCGCTGTTGTGGCCAATGCCAAGGCGCTGGCTGATTCAATGCTTGATGGCGGCCTTGACCTTGTTTCAGGCGGTACAGACACACATGTCATGCTGGTCGATCTGCGGCCCAAAAAAGTGACAGGCAAGGCGGCAGAGGCAGCTTTGGGACGTGCAAACATCACCTGTAACAAGAACGGTATTCCCTTTGACCCTGAAAAGCCGATGATCACGTCGGGCATTCGTCTTGGCACACCTGCTGGCACGACCCGTGGCTTTGGAGTTGCGGAATTCCGGGAAGTTGGCAACCTGATCATTGAGGTTCTTGATGGTCTGGCAGCCAATGGCGAAGAGGGAAATGCAGCCGTTGAAGCAGCGGTAAAGCAGAAGGTTGTTGCATTGACCGGTCGTTTTCCGATTTATTCGTGAAACATGGAGCTGATTCCAGCTCCGGTCACCAAATCGAAAATGGGCGTTCCCGCTTATGCGTTGTCCCTATTGCAGTAGTCATGACACACAAGTGAAGGACTCGCGTCCTTCCGAAGACGGTGCTGCTATCAGGCGGCGCAGGTCTTGCCCGGACTGCGGCGGTCGTTTCACAACTTTCGAGCGCGTGCAGATGCGCGAGCTTGTTGTTCTCAAGAAATCCGGCAAGCGCGTACCTTTCGACCGGGATAAATTGGCACGGTCAGTGGCTATCGCGGTGCGCAAACGCCCTGTTGACCCGGAACGCCTGGAAAAAATGATGTCGTCCATTGTTCGCCAGCTTGAAAGCCTGGGTGAAACTGAAATCAATAGTGACCTGATTGGCGAACATGTGATGGAAGGGTTGCGTGTTCTGGATGATGTGGCCTATGTCCGATTTGCTTCCGTCTACAAGAACTTTCGTGAGGCAAGGGATTTTGAAGAACTGCTCGGTGAACTGTCCGAAGAAGGCACAGGCAAATTCAGCGATGAAGACAATCCTTCACAAGACGCGTCTGATTGATATAGC
This sequence comes from Anderseniella sp., assembly GCA_049679775.1. GTDB lineage: Bacteria > Pseudomonadota > Alphaproteobacteria > Rhizobiales > Aestuariivirgaceae > Anderseniella. The sequence goes on along the minus strand of JBAUGO010000545.1, from coordinate 5,516 downwards.
TGTTTCATGACTGATGAAGATTATATGCGTCGCGCGATCATCGCTGGCGACAGAATGTCCGGTAATACTGCCGAAAACCCGTCAGTTGGATGCGTAATTGTCAAGGCCGGTGAGATTATTGCAGTTGCCAATACCGATGCTGGCGGCCGACCCCATGCCGAAACTCAAGCCTTGTTGATGGCAGGCCAGAGTGCCAAAGGTGCCACTGCCTATGTGACCCTGGAGCCTTGCTGTCATCATGGCCGCACACCTCCTTGCGCCAATGCACTTGTCGAGGCAGGCATTGCTCGTGTTGTGACAGGTTGCCAGGATCCGGACCCGCGCGTTTCAGGCAAAGGTTATCAAGTGCTGCGAGATGCTGGCGTTGAGGTCACAGAAGGTGTTTTGAGCCGCGAGATTGAGTGGCAATTGCGGGCTTTTTTGACTCGTCACCTTAGAAAACGCGCCTATGTGACTCTAAAACTTGCAATATCTTCTGATGGCAAGATTGCCGCAAAGCCAGGTGAAGAAACCTCAATTACGGGGAATGAGGCTCGCTCCAGGGTGCACTTGATGCGCGCTGGTGCTGATGCCATCCTTGTAGGTGTAAGTACAATTCTTGCCGACGACCCTGATTTGACTTGCAGACTGCCCGGCATGCAACACAACTCACCTGTACGGGTTGTGTCTGATAGCAGGCTTTCCATTCCTCTGGATGCGCGCCTGGTGAAAACCGCTACAACCACACCTGTCATGATCATGACCACATGTGATGCCAACCCGGATAAGAAAGCCAAATTGCTGGAAGCAGGTGTGACTGTTGTAGAGTGCAAGTCAACACCAGATGGCAAGGTTGATCTTGAGGCCATGCTTCATCAATTGGCTGAAAATGGCCTTTCACATGTGATGGCGGAGGGCGGTGCCCACATGGCGCGTGCGCTTGTCGAGGCCGACCTTGTGGATGAGGCAGTGCTTCTGACCGCACCGATAAAGATTGGCCCGCAAGGTGTGGACGCAATGGCTGGCTTGCCACTGGATACCATTCGGGCGTCGACCAGATTCAGGCAACGTCAGGAAAACGAAAAACTGGGCAACGATTGGCTAGCGCAATTCGTGCGCGTGCGCTAAACACCCAATCCATGTTTACAGGCATCATTACAGATATCGGCACAATCGAAAAGATAGAGCCGCGCGATGATACTCGCTTTACCATTGCCAGCAGCTATGACCCTGATGGCATTGCGCTGGGAGCATCTATTTGCTGTTCAGGCTGTTGTCTCACGGTAACATCCGTTGAAGCCCGTTCTTCTGGTGGCAGCGCCTTCACCGTCGATGTGTCAGCAGAAAGCCTCTCCAAACCAACTTTGGGAAGTTGGGTTGAGGGCACAAGGATAAACCTTGAACGCGCCTTGAAGGCTGGCGACGAGCTTGGCGGGCACATTGTGTCAGGTCATGTTGATGGCGTTGCCAAGGTCGTTTCGCTCAAGGATGAAGGCGGGAGCAGGCGTTTTACCTTCGAGGTTCCCGCTGCGTTGGCACGGTTTATTGCCCCCAAGGGCTCCGTATGCCTTGACGGCACCTCGCTAACCGTAAATGAGGTTGAAGACAACACTTTCGGTGTAAATCTGATACCGCACACTTTGCAGGTCACAACATGGGGTCTCGCCCGCGTTGGTGATCACATCAATCTCGAAATAGACATGCTGGCGCGATATGTAGCTCGCCTAACCGAAAGTATGAATTCATGAGCAATATCACTTCAATCAGAAAGCCGTCCGGCAGCAAAAAGTTTCGCGTTCTGATCGTTCAGTCGCCCTATTACGAGCATATCAGCGCTCAGCTGCTGCAAGGCGCTCGTGCCGAACTTGAAAAAGCCAACTGCGAGGTTGAGGTAACCAGTGTACCGGGTGCGCTGGAAATTCCAGGCACCATTTCCATTGCGTATGAGTTTGGTGATTATGATGGTTTTGTTGCCCTTGGATGTGTCATCCGCGGTGAAACAACACATTATGAAATCGTATCAGGCGAAAGTGCGCGTGGCTTGATGAGCCTGACTATTGATGGTGCCTGTCTTGGCAATGGCATATTGACCGTTGAAAACGAGGCACAGGCTTTGGTCAGGGCCAATGTCAGTGAAATGAACAAGGGTGCTGGTGCCGCGCAAGCCTGCATCGCCATGATGAAATTCAGGGCCAGCCAGGAAGCACTTAATGACCAGTAACAAAACAGGTACTGGCAAACCCGCACCTGCCCAACGCAGCAGAAGTGTAGCCCGCTCAGCGGCTCGCCTTGGCGCAGTTCAGGCGCTGTACCAGATGGATATTGGCGGTGGTGATCTTGCCGATGTACTGGCGGACTATGGCTCTGGCAGGATTGGTAGCGAGTTTGAGGACGGTCAGTGTGGCGATGCTGACTTTGGTTTCCTGAAGTCCATTGTCGAAGGTGTCGTCAATGATCAGGTGTTGATCGATCGCAAGGTCAACGAGTGTTTGGGCTCCGGCTGGACACTTGCCAGGCTTGAAGCAACATCGCGCGCCATATTACGGGCAGGGGGGTTCGAGATCATGTTCCGCGATGATGTACCCACCAAGGTCGCAATCTCTGAATATGTCGAGGTAGCCAAAGCCTTTTTTGATGGCAAGGAGCCTGGTTTTATCAATGCCAGCCTGGATCAACTGGCACGTTCGCGCCGTCCGGAAGACTTTTAACCTTCGCTCAGTTGGACGCTATATATTGCTTCAATGAGTCTGCTTCGAGCCGGATTTCATCCATCTTCGCCTTGACGATATCTCCGATCGACACCAGCCCCTTGAGATGACCTTTATCCGCCACGGGCAAATGCCGGATCCGGCGGCCAGTCATCATTTCCATGCACTCATCCACAGTATCGGTAAGAGAACATGTCATGACATCTCGTGTCATGATCTCGCTGACTTTCACACTGAGGAACTTTGGGCCGAAATCAGTCAACTGGCGAACGATATCCCGCTCAGACACAATCCCGGCGATTGATGAGCCATCCTTGCTGACAACGACAGCGCCAATCCTGTTTTCTTTTAGCAGTGCCGCCAATTCCTTGACGCTGGCATCAGGCGATATGGTGGTGACTGCATTACCCTTGGCATTGAGGATGGTTTGAACCTGCATGGCTTTATGCTCCGGTTTAGTATGCTCTTGCGCAAAGGATGCACCTCATTTGCGCAGACTTCAAGACCAACCCACTGGAAGGATGCTGGTTTTGAATATCCGTAGTTGCCAATTCAAGGTGTTTTCATCATTGTGCCTTTATGACTCACACCGCTGCTACCGACCCCACTCACATTGATGATACCGCCGCCCGCCGCAATGCCTTTGTTCTGGCTTTGGCTCAGGCATTTTATGGTATGGGCGCCATAAACATTTTCATCACCGCCGGTCTTATCGGCACCCAGATCGCCCCGTCATTGAGCCTGGCAACCGTTCCGGTATCTTCCTATGTCATCGGAACTGCTCTCGCGACTGTGCCTGCATCAATGTTGATGCGTCGTGTCGGCAGAAAGCCTGGGTTTCTTACCGGAGCATCCCTGGGTCTCATAGGCGCGCTCATTTGCGTATATGCCATATTTGCCCGTAATTTCTGGCTGTTCTCGTTCGGCACCTTTGTTCAAGGCGGCTATCAGGCTTTTGCTGGTTATTATCGCTTTGCAGCCGCTGACACTGCCTCTGCCTTGTTCAAGCCCAAGGCCATATCGTGGGTCATGTTGGGCGGTATCGCGGCCGCGGTGTTTGGCCCCATGATCGTGATTTACAGCCGATCCTTGTTTGACCCCGTTATGTTCGCCGGCAATTTTGCAGCCGTGGCTGGTCTGTCGATTGTCGCGATGGCAATTATCAGTTTTGTGAACATCCCCCATGAAAAGCAGGATCTGTCGCGCTCTGATGCCCGGCCCCTGTCGCAAATCCTGAAACAACCCAGGCTGATCGTGGCGATCCTGTCCGGCATGATGGCCTATGGCATGATGAACCTGGTCATGACGGCAACACCCATTGCAATGGTGGCTTGCGGGTTTACCGTTGATGACAGTGCGTGGGTTATTCAATGGCATGCGCTTGCCATGTTCATTCCAAGCTTCTTCACTGGAAGCCTGATCACGCGCTTTGGGGTGGAGCGTATTCTGGCGGTTGGAATGGTATTGCTGGCCATGGCAGGCATTGCCGGTTTGACGGGCATAACATTCGCCAATTTCGCCGTCGGCCTTGTTCTGCTGGGGATCGGCTGGAACTTTGGCTATGTTGGTGGCACAGCCATGGTCACTGAATGCTATCGGCCCAGCGAGAAAAACAAGGTCCAGGCGGTAAACGATTTCTGCGTTTTCGCCACTGTTGCCACAGCGTCCCTCACATCAGGAAAGCTACTCGATGCAATTGGCTGGAACGCGGTCAACCTTGCCTTGTTCCCGATGGTTTGCCTGTGCCTGCTGGCGCTTTTGTGGTTGGGGTTGAATGCCCGCAAACCCGTTCAGGCATGAAACCCGTGCAAAATATTCTTTAGGATCAATCGTCTAAATTCCACATTCCACGCCTTGCTCACTACACTGTCAGCTTGCAAGTCTGCCCGCAATAACCTTGGCAAATGAGGCAACCTCGTCACTGTCTTCTGCCAGCAACCACCCATCCAGACATGAGCGTGTCGCTGCATCATTCAAGGTTTTTCCATAGCAAAGCGCATCAAACATGCTGCCCGGTATAATCCGCCCGCCATCCGCTTCGTGAGACACAGCATCAAGCAGTTCCACCAGAGGCCCGTCATGTCTCAGATAAAACGTTCGAGCCAATGGCAAGCCGGTTTTTTGCATGGCGCCTTTGCCGGCAAGCAACAGGCCAGTGCTGGAGTTCGGCCGGAAATTAAGATCGAATACCACAGGTGCCTTGTTGGCAAGCTCCCCAATATCGAACCCCGCTATGCCACGATACCCGCCAGATTGCGCCCGCGCAGCTATCTCCAGTGCCAGCTTTTTGACAGCCTCTGGCGGCTCACCCGAAAACTCATTTCCAGCCTGCCGGGCAGGACTGTAGAAAACCTGCTTTGAGGCCCCCAGAAATATTATCTCATCTTCAAGAATGCTGACGCCCGCACACCAACTGTTCACAGGCGCACAATCTGTTTCGGCAATCAGCAGCGCATCAGGCTCAAGCCTTCGTGCGATCGCATCAACGGCAAGCCTCCGGCTATCATTACCTTTGCAGTGCCAGACACCCGCGCCACCGCCTGTTGAAACAGGTCCGGCAAGCTTGATGAAAAAGCCTTGCCCTTCATGCGCGTCAAGAAATTCAACCACCTCGCTGGCTCTCAACTCGTGCATGTCGGGCAGGTTTTCCGGGCTCACAAATTGCGACCGGTTCTGTTTGGCGTTCAGGTGCAAGTAGTCTGAGGTGTCCGTCAGCAATCCGTCAGAGTTTTTCAAGGCGGGCAGGGTACCAAAATTATACACCAGCTTGCCGCCCTTGCTCATCAGCTTAAGGGCGAGTGACTCAGCCTCGGCCTCAGATTTGTAAGT
>JBAUGO010000544.1:0-2643 GCA_049679775.1 Anderseniella sp. | reverse complement strand
CTTCTGCGCAAGGATGATTGGTTTCATTACTCGGTCGATTATCGCATAGGCACCAGGTACATGGGCGAGCACATCGTCGACAACTTCAAGCGTGAGGCGATGAAGAACCCATTCCTGCGGGAATTGTTGAAGACAGACTCGATCTACATAGCATCCAACATCAGCTTCAATAACCTGGACCCGCTATCGACCTACCTTGGCAAACCCGGCAATCCTGACAAGGGAGGTATCCCATTTGCCGAATACAAGCGCCGCCAGGCACAGCATCGACAGGCTGAGATAAGCGCCCTGTCAGACATCCCTCTATTCATGGCTAAGTCACGTGAAATCTATGGGTATGATCATTTTCTCGCGGATACAGGCGGGTCACTTTGCGAAGTTATTGACTTTGGTGCCAAACACGACCCCGTGCTTGATGTCCTGACTGGCAACACTTTATTGCTTTACATTCGCGGTACGAAAGATCATGCGGCTTCACTGGTAGAGCGCTTTGCAGAGGCTCCGAAACCGATGTATTATCAGCCCGAATTTCTTGAAGCCATCTGGACATCCTTCAAGCAAGAACACGCCATTAGCCATGATCATGATGTTGATCCAGACGCGTTTATCGTCTGGGGTTTCGAAAAACTTCTACATCACCGTATCCCGTTATATGAGAAAATCACCCACGATCATGGATATGCCGTAGATATGCACGACATTCCGAATATTCGCGATGAGCAGGACTTCCTGGACCTGATCACGCGCGCCATCTCCTGACCCACTCAACAATTGTCTGACCCAAATGCCTATCAAGATTCCAACAAACCTGCCCGCCCGAACCCAACTTGAAAAAGAAGGGGTTATGGTCATGGATGACGATGAAGCCGCGCGTCAGGATATTCGCCCATTGCGCTTTGGCCTGCTCAACCTGATGCCAAACAAGCAACGCACTGAAGTACAGTTTGCCAGACTTTGTGGTGCAACACCGTTGCAGGTTGAAATGACACTGGTCAAAATGACCAACCATACCTCAAAGCTTACCGCACCTGACCACATGCTCAACTTCTATGAGCCGTTTGAGGCAATCCGTGACCAGAAATTCGACGGCTTTATCGTGACTGGTGCACCCGTTGAGTTGCTGGACTTTGAGGACGTAACCTACTGGCGAGAACTTCAAGAGGTGTTCAACTGGTGTGACACCCATGTGCATTCGTGTGTTCACATATGCTGGGGTGCGCAAGCTGCCTTGCATCACTTTCACGGCGTTCCAAAACATGACTTGCCCCAAAAGGCCTTTGGCGTGTATCGCCACCGCAATCTGAACCGGGCCTCACCCTATTTGCGCGGTTTTTCTGACGATTTTTCAATACCGGTTTCGCGTTGGACGGAGGTCCGCCGCCAGGACATCCCGACAGATCGCGGACTGGAAGTGCTGATGGAGTCGAGCGAAACCGGCATGTGCCTGCTGAATGACCCTGCCCGGCGCACCCTCTACATGTTCAATCATATTGAGTATGATTCAACCACGCTGGCTGAAGAGTATCACCGCGATATTGCAGCGGGTAAAACCATACAAACACCACCAAATTACTTCCCTGAAAACGACCCTTCCAGAACACCGGAAAATCGTTGGCGCAGCCACGCGCATCTCCTGTTCGGCAACTGGATCAACGAAGTCTACCAATCTACCCCCTACAAAATTGAAGATATCGGCAAATGACACAAGGCGACTACAAGAGCTGGATAGGCAAGAACCGGACGACCAATGACACAATCAACCTTGCCCAGATTGCAAAGGTTGCAGCCACATTTGACCTTGATATGACCGCGTTTTCAAACGGTTCTCCATTACCACCTGGCTGGCATTGGGCGTTCTTTCCAGAGATCACGCCCTTGTCTGGCATAGGTCGAGACGGCCATCAGGCACTGGGAGAGTTTCTGCCCCCTGTGACCTTACCCAGGCGCATGTGGGCAGCGGGTGATATAAAAATTACCAAGCCAATGGTCATTGGTGAAACTGTCACAAAAACATCTACAATAGTGTCCGTCGAGGAAAAAACCGGGCGCTCTGGTGAGCTGGTGTTTGTAGCTGTCAGCCATCAGTTTTCCGGTGATAATGGCGCAGACATGCAAGAAACACATCAGATCGTTTATCGCGAAGCACCCTCAGCAGATGCTGTGAGGCCTGCACCCGTGTTGCCAAAGCTCGAAGCCCATATATCTCGCAGCATTTCAGCCAGCCCCGTTCAGCTGTTTCGATATTCTGCGATCACCTTCAATTCCCATCGCATACATTATGACGTGGATTTTTGCCGGCAGCAGGAAGGTTATGACGGCCTTATCATTCACGGCCCCCTGACCGCGACATGGCTGATGGATCTGGCTGTTGAACAATCACAAGGAAAGTCACTTTCAGGTTTCTCTTTCCGGGCAGTCAGCCCTTTGACACACATTCACGAGCTTTCTATTCATGCCCATGACAGCAAAACAGGCACGATAGAACTCTGGGCCTGCAATCATCTTGGCGAGGTTGCCATGACTGCCACAGCAGAACTGGTCTGACAGATGCTCACACTTCTCCTCATGCGCCATGCGAAATCAGACTGGGATCATCCAGACCTTGATGATCATGATCGACCATTGAACCCGAGAGGCTTGCGC
>JBAUGO010000543.1:0-1560 GCA_049679775.1 Anderseniella sp. | reverse complement strand
ATTTTGCCCACATGGCAAAAGCACGTCCGGGGTGTTTCATGCTGTTGGGTAATGGCACTGAAGGTTCTCACTCGCGCCCCTTGCATTCGGCTGATTTTGATTTCAATGACGCGCTGCTGGTCCCTGGATCGTCATTCTGGGTTGATCTGGTGGAGCAGGAATTGAACAGGGAGGGCGCGTAATTGTTTCAGGCCAGAATGGAAGAGTTGCGCGCACACATGCGTACTGCAGGCATCGACGTTGCGTTGATTACTGACGACGATGCTGTTTATTACCTGACTGGGTATTATGACTATCTGCACATGGAGTTTGGTCGACCAACCATTCTTGTTGTGCATCGAGAGCGCAAGTCACTGCTGATCACGCCAACAATTGACGTTGTAATGGCTCAGGCAACAGCAAAAGTGGACCGCATAGCCGCGTGGAACGATGGAGCAGGCAACGAATGGCGCGAGGAATTGCCTGCCGCGGTTTCAGGTGCTAACGCGATCGCAATTCAACCTGATCATATGCCGCCCCTGGTGCGTACCTATGTTAACGAACTTGCTGGCACCGACAGGCTTCGTGACATCACGCCAATTATAGCAAACATGCGGATGATCAAGTCTGTCCAGGAGTTGCAGTTGGCACGCCACGCCGGCGAGGTGGCAGGTGCCATGATGGCGGCAGGGCGCGCAGCGATCGCTGACGGTGTGCCGGAATTCGAGGTTGCCATTGCCACATCTCAGGCCGGTACACGCAAGGCAGCAGAGCTGCTGGCTGCACACTATGAAGATGCCGACATGTCGCCGAACACGCATTTTCTGCAAATCATGGCATCGGGAACCGACATTATCAAAACCCATCATCGCGCCTCGACCCGGATCATGCGGCGAGGCGAGCCGGTGTTCCTTTGCTTTTGCGGGATGACCAATTTTCACCGCTTCAAGCTGGGGTTTGACCGCACGTTCTGGATCGGAGAGGTGAATGACCTCGAGCAGCAGCGGATTTATGAAGTTGCGGTTGCAAGCCAGGCGGCAGCACTTGCTGCGCTCAAACCCGGTGTGACAGCGGAAAGCGTTCATGCTGCCTATGCCGAAGTGATACAGGAAGCTGGCTTTGACTATCCGTTCCGTTGTGGTCGAGCCACCGGGTTCAGCTTTCTGGAAAGGCCGCAACTGGTGACAGGCGACAAGACCGTGCTTCAACCAGGCATGGTGCTGGCGGTTGATGGGTCAGTTGCGACGGATACATTCCGGGCGCAAGTGGGCGACAGCTTCATTCTGACCGAAGACGGTTATGAGCAGATCACTCATCATCCGAAGGCGATCGGGGATATGGTTGTTTAGGGCGGATCTGGCAAGCTGGGTTGTGAACGCCTGAATCGGGCCCGACGCTCGTAACAAACATTTTCAAAACGACAGTTGCTGAATGCTGACATGACGTTGTCAGGCGTGAGGTGCTATTGAATAGCATGCGAACTCCGGAGATTGTCCTATGTCAAGCGTTGATATTGTGCGGACCCTTTTGGATCAGTGGGAACGGGTTTGGCATCAAGATGATGTCCAGCTGATAGCAAGC
>JBAUGO010000542.1:0-3160 GCA_049679775.1 Anderseniella sp. | reverse complement strand
GTGTTGCCCGTATAACAGCTATCTGGCCCGGATTCCATCACCGGGCATTCGGCATGGCAGATGATGTTGGCTCCACCACTAACGCTGCGCACCTGTGTGATCTTGCGACGGGAGAAATCAAGGCATCTGCAGGTCTGATGAACCCGCAAATCCGCTTTGGCGAAGACCTTATGAGCCGCGTCTCATACGTCATGATGAACCCTGGTGGTGACAAGGAAATGACCGTAGTAGTGCGTGAAGCGCTGAACGATCTTGCCCGGCAGGTTGCTGCAGAAGGCGGTGTTGACCTGTCCGATATTCTCGAGATCGTGCTGGTTGGCAATCCGGTCATGCATCACCTGATGCTGGGCATTGATCCGACCGAACTGGGAGGTGCTCCGTTTGCACTGGCTACTGGCCTGCCTGTTACCCGCCCTGCCCGCGAATTTGACCTGGAACTCAACAACGGCGCCTATGTTTATGTATTGCCCTGTATCGCTGGTCATGTTGGTGCAGACACAGCGGGGGTTGTTCTGTCTGAAAGCCCGCATCTTTCCGAAAAGATGATGCTGGTTGTGGATGTTGGCACCAATGCAGAAATCGTGCTTGGCAACAAGGATCGACTGCTGGCGTGTTCATCACCTACCGGACCCGCATTTGAAGGTGCGCAAATCTCTTGCGGACAACGCGCAGCTCCAGGTGCCATCGAACGCTTACGCATAGATCCTGAAACGCTCGAACCACGCTTCAAGGTGATCGGCAATGACAAGTGGTCGGACGAACCAGGGTTCGAGGATGAAGTCGCCTCAACCGGGGTCACGGGGGTGTGCGGGTCGGCCATCATCGAAGCTGTTGCTGAGCTTTATCTATCTGGCATCATCAATCAGGATGGCCTTTTTGATGGGTCCATGCAGGCACGTTCGCCGCGTATTATCCAGAACGGGCGGACTTTTGCCTATGTGATCCGCGATGGTGAACCGCTTATCTCCATCACCCAGAACGACGTGCGTGCCATTCAGCTTGCCAAGGCAGCGCTTTATGCAGGTGTACAACTGCTCATGGACAAGCTCGAGCTCAAAAAAGTTGATACGATCCGGCTTGCCGGTGCTTTCGGCAGCCACATCGATGTCAAGTACGCCATGATACTGGGCCTCATTCCTGACTGCGATCTGGCGCACGTACACTCTGCTGGAAATGCGGCTGGAACAGGTGCCCGCATTGCCTTGCTGAATACAGCCGGGCGTGACGAAATCGAGGAAGTTGTCAAGCGCATCGAGAAGATCGAGACCGCCGTTGAGCCCATGTTCCAGCAGCATTTCATCGAAGCCATGGCCATGCCTCACAAGACAGCGCCGTTCCCCAATCTGGCGTCTGTGGTTAACCTGCCCCAAACCAAATCACTCACACCAGTGGGTGCTGATGGCGGCGCTGGCCGCGAACGCAGGCGCAAACGAAGCTGACGTAAGGACTGCTGACAAATCCCACTTGTGTCACGCGCAATTCATGTCAAACTTTGTGCCGGGACAGCTAACGGTATCGGGATCGGAGGCAACGCCATGCCACAGGCAAAACTGAAAGCAGAGCTATTTGCAAACCTGCATAACCGCGAAGAAAAGGTCCTAATCCTTCCCAATGCCTGGGACCCTGGTTCAGCTTGCATGCTTCAAGCGCTTGGTTTTGAGGCAATTGCCACGACCAGTGCTGGCTATGCCTTTACCGTCGGCAAGCGCGACTGGCCCGGTGAAGTCAGTCGCAAGGAAGCATTGGCCCATTGTGCACTCATGGTGAAGGCCACCAGCCTTCCTGTCTCAGCCGACCTGGAAAACGGTTTTGGCCTCAAACCTGAATCCGTAGCAGAAACCATTCGCGAGGCTTCTCGCGTTGGGCTTTCCGGCTGTACGATAGAGGATACATCTGGCAAGCCTGATGCACCCATTATCGATTTCCAACACTCTATCGAGCGCATTTCAGCTGCATGCGAAGCTCGCGACAACTTAAAACGCCCGTTCGTGCTGACAGCACGGGCTGAAAATTTTCTTCACGGACGGCCTAATCTTGATGACACCATTTCACGGCTCATTGCATTTGAGGCCGCAGGCGCCGATGTGCTGTATGCGCCAGGCCTTGGAAATATTGCAGACATTGAACGCGTTTGTCAGGCTCTGACAAAGCCGGTCAATGTGGTGATCGGGACTGCTGCATCTCACTTTACCGTTCGCGAGTTGCAAGATGTTGGCGTCCGTCGAATTTCCATGGGTTCGTCATTTGCACGCGCTGCCATAGGAGGCTTTTTGCAAGCAGCACGTGAGGTGCGCGACAAGGGTACATTTGAATTTGCGCAATATGCTGCGAAATTCGACGAGATTGATGAATTATTGGCGCGTGCAAAACAAAAACCCTAGCCAGCCCTCGCAAGGGCGCGCTCCACATAGTCAAGCCGGTCCTGACCGTAAAATGGTTCTTCATCGACAAAATATGTCGGGGCGCCAAGCACACCACGGATAATCGCTTCTGTGCAGTTACGCATCAACTCGGCCTGCGTTGACGCATCAAGGGCTTCTGCCATCAGTGCCTTGGGGTCCTTGAACCCTGCCGACTTGACCAGACCTGCAACCACTTTCTCATCGGCAATGTCCTTGTCATGCACCCAAAGGGCCTCCAGCACACTCAAGCTTAGTTGATCAACATCACCCTTTTCACCACGTGCCATTGCATTCTGACCAGCGATGACAATACCTGAGGGCAGCTCCACCGGCCCCAAATGGTGCACAGGTTCACGCAACAGGGCAATGCCCAGGTGTTCTGCGGTTCGCAAGGCATCTCGCATGGAATAGTTGCGCATGATTGCTGGGCGGTCATCAAACGGCGTCGCTTTCAATGGTTTCATGGTTTCTGAAAGCAGGATCGGGCGATGAAGAATGCGGCGGTTGTACTTCCTTGCCAACGCAATCAACCGGCTTGCCCCAAGAAGAGTGAAGTTGGAACGGGTGGAATAATAATAATCTATGGTCTTCATGTTTGGCCTGACCTCTTAAGTGAGCCTAATAACCGGATGGCACAACCTGTCATGTCCGTTGAACCTGATCAAGAAGCTGACACAGATCAGTGAAAATCAATTCACAGTCAGTACTCATCAAGTGATCAGCCTTGATTTCCCAATCAGGTAATTGACCCCTAGTGT
>JBAUGO010000541.1:0-3100 GCA_049679775.1 Anderseniella sp. | reverse complement strand
GTGCTGCACCCATCTCTTTTGCCACGCGCCTGCCCACCTCGCGTGCGACGGCATCACGCACCGGCGATATTTCAGCAATGGCACCATCTCCTGCACTAGCTGCATCACCCGCCCATGATGGCACCATGGCTTGTGCAACGGCATCCGATGCAAGACCAAACACCAAAGCATTGTCAGCGTCCAATCCTACAACACGCTCATGCCAGCGTCCTGACTGTGCTTGCAACTGGCGCACAGGCAAAGCATCAAAAAACTCGTTTGCGATAATCAATGACGGCGCATCAGGCACATCTTCAAGCCGATCGTGCCATTGAACCTCAATACCGGCCCGCTTCATGGTTTCGCCCTGCACCACTTTCAGCGCAGGTGACATTTCAACCATGTGCACCTTCATGCCGTCCCGAAGCCCCGGCATCACCGAGCACGCCCGCACCAGATCAGCCATTAACGTGCCCCTGCCCGGCCCCAGCTCAATCAGATTCCAGCTTCCCGGTGCGTCCATCATTTGCCACCCGGCCGCAACCCAGATACCGATCAGTTCCCCAAACATCTGCGAGACTTCCGGTGCTGTAATAAAGTCACCAGTCCGCCCAAACGGATCCCGCCCCATATAGTAGCCATGTTCATTGTGACCGAGCGCCAGCGCCATGAAGCGGTCGATCGGCATGGGCCCATCAGCGACAATCATGTCAGCAATCACCTGTCCAAGCGGGGTCATTTGTGTAACCGGCCCTGTTTTCGATCTAGCCATTGTGCTGACGCCTTCCCCTCATAAGCAACCATATGCCGACACCGAGCAGCGGTAGCGACAAAATCATGCCCATGGTCAACCACCCCCCTGTCAGATACCCGATATGGGCATCAGGTTCGCGGGCAAACTCCACGATAATCCTCGACAATGCATAGCCCGTGGCAAATATACCAGAGGCAATACCTGTGCGCGGCAGGCATTTCAGGCTGTGCGTTGCATAGCGAACAGCCAGGAACAGGATAATGCCTTCAAGGCCTGCTTCATAGAGCTGGCTTGGATGGCGCGGGTCAGGCCCACCACCCGGGAACACCATGGCCCATGGCACATCGGTGACCTTGCCGTAAAGCTCTGCGTTGATGAAATTTGCCAACCTTCCCAGCAACAACCCAATGGGCACGCTCGCTGCCCCCAGATCAAGCAACTGCCACATGCCGATGCCGTGTTTTCGCCCATACAGGTAGCACGCAACAACAACGCCCAGAAAACCACCATGGAACGACATGCCCCCATTCCACATTTGCAAGATCTCGGCAGGGTGCTGGGCAAAATAGGCAGGATTATAGAACAACACATAGCCAAGCCTGCCTCCCAACAGGACGCCAAGAGTTGACCACAACAGCAGATCATCGAGCTGGTTTGGTGTCGTGTGCGGTTTCGCATCGGGCCATAGCGCTGCGTTGGTGACAAGGCGCTTGCTGTACCAGATAGCCAGCAACAGCCCGACCACATAGGCCAAAGCATACCATCGGATCATCACCGGGCCTAATGACAAGGCTACCGGATCAATCACGGGAAAAGTAATCACTGGAAGGGTAAGCATGAAATTATCGCCATCACTGAAGGTTTCGTTGCAAGCAAGACTTGTGAAATTGGATCGTGCGTCCTACGTAAAGGATAGAACTTGAGTTTCCAACTGCTGAAGGCAACAAATCAATGGCTACCGGACCATCATCACGTTTCTTCGACGAACTAGCCAAGGTCATGACCAACGCAGCAGGCGCTGCCCAGGGCGCGCGTCGCGAAGTGGACAATCTCGTCAAGGCACAAATCGAGCGTGTCCTTGCAGACATCCAGATTGTACAACGTGAGGAATTCGATGTTGTGCGTGACATGGCCTCGATGGCACGCACTGAAAATGAAGCCTTGCGTGCGCGCATTGCAGAGCTGGAAGATCAGGTCAGCCAGTTGACAAAACAGGCCGCGGCTCCGGCTGCAAAGATTACCAAAAAGTCAACGGAACCAAAATCGTCCACAGACAAAAGCTGAAATCAGTCTGGATAAGCGGGTTTTACCCTCTTGCAGTGTGGAGGAATCAAGCCACATCCGGCCTGACTCTTGCGGCGCAACGCAACATTCGTCACTTTGACCTCATGACTTGATTCGTCCTTGTTTTTAAGGGCGCGCAAGCATGGGAGTGACGACGATGACAACTGCACTTGCGATGAACCGCAACAATGTCCATCCACTGGAAACAGTTGAGGATATTGCAGCACGTCATTCATGGCTTGTGGAGAGATCTGCTGACGATGAAATCAGTATGATCGTGGCTGGATCGTGGACGGATCTGCATTTATCGCTCAACTGGAACACGCATCTTGAGGGTTTGCATCTGGCCTGTACCTTCGATCTGAAGGTGCCGGAAAATCGCCGTGATGAGATCGTTCGCCTGGTTGCATTGATCAATGAACAGCTGTTCTTTGGCCACTTTGATGTCTGGCGCAGCGAAGGCTCGCTGATGTTTCGCAACTCATTACTGCTGACCGGACAAGCCGATGTTTCCGAAGCCCAGTGCGAAGCATTGGTCCACACTGCTCTTGATGCATGCGAGCGATACTTCCCTGCCTTCCAGTACACCATCTGGGCTGGCAAAACCGCACATGAGGCGATCCAGTCCTGCCTGCTTGATACCGTTGGAGAAGCTTGACCCATGACTTCCGCCCCTCAACTCACCGGACGCCTTGTCCTGATCGGGGCAGGCAAAATGGGTACAGCCATGTTGCAAGGCTGGCTGGACGCAGGTGTGAAGGCCGAACAGGTGGTGATATTTGACCCCACCCCGCCACCAGAAACCCTGGAATTGATTGCGGTTCGCCAGATCAACCACAATCCGGACATAGACAGCGTATCCGGCATCGAAACCATTTTGGTGGCCATCAAGCCGCAAATGATGGATGAGGTTCTGCCGCACATGACCAACCTGGCGCGCGAAGCTCCACTCGTTGTGTCTGTTGTTGCCGGCAAGACCATTGCTGCCATCAAAGGCCATTTTGGCGCAGATACCCCCGTCATTCGCACCATCCCCAATACACCTGCCGCCGTTGGTCGCGGCATAACGGCCATGGCTGCGAG
>JBAUGO010000540.1:0-4499 GCA_049679775.1 Anderseniella sp. | reverse complement strand
CAAATATCCCGGCGATCAGGGCGAGGGCGTCATTTACCTCCCACTTGAAGGTGAAGGAAATCAGGATTGCGGTTGCCATGGTGACTGACAAGCCGGGTATTGCGCCAACATATATGCCAGCGAATGTGCCGGCTGCAGTCAGAAACATCAGCCAGGGATCAAACCATGAAAGCGTGAGGTGGGTGAGGGTTTCGCTCATTCAAAAAAGGCCCTGCCATAATGTGCCTTGCGGCAGCACGACCTGAAAAACCACTCGGAAAATCATGTAGATGATGGTGATGGACAGCACAGATACAGCAAGCGACCAGACGAGTTTGTTTTGCCAGAGGTAGGCGATTGTTGAAAACAGGAAAATGCCTGATGCAGCCGTGAAGCCCAGCCATGGCATTGCGAGTAGATAAAGACAGCTCATCGCCACGACAATCATGAAACGGGGTGAGCAAACTTCTGCAAAAAATGTCGACAGACGAGTTTTCGAGGAGGGCAGCTTGAGTGTGTCACGAAGAATGACCAGCGCCGATGCGAGCATGGCCGCTGTTGCAATCATGGGAAATATGCCCGGTTCAGAAAGACCGTCGAAGCCGGAAATTTTATAAGACTGGAACAGGCAAGCTGTGCTGAACACTACGAGTACGCAACCAAACACCAGTTCTCCCGGACGTCTTTGGGACGGGTGTGACACGACGGATGCCTCTCGAGGTCATTCGATTGAAGAAGCAGGCCTTCAGCTTGTGCCAAAGGCCTGCACTGCATGTCGTCTTGTTATGGACGCATGATTCCGAGGGTTTCAGGGTTTACCTTGGCCGCCCCGGTGTCCTGCAAAACCCAGCTTGTTACCTGCTGCCATTTCTTGACAAAGGCTGCTGCTTCATCACCTGAAATGTTCATGATGATGTTGCCCTTGTTGGCCATCAAGGTGGTGAAGGTTTCGCTTGTTGCTGCCTTGGCATAGGCTTCGACGAGCTTCGCCTTCACATCATCTGGCGTATCCGCCTTGACGAAGACGCCGTAAAACGGACCCCAAGGCAGGAATTTGGCCATTTCCGGGATGGTTGCGGTCACAGGTGGTACGTCCGGCAAGGTATCAACCGCTGAAGTGTTGACGACTGCCAGTGCGCGCATTTTACCAGCCTTGATTTGCTCTGCTGCGGCTGAAATGCCTGATGGCATGAAGTCAACCTCACCACCCAGCATGGCGGTTAGTCCGGGGCCTTCACCATCAAAAGGAATGGCTGTGACCTCAAACGGTGCAGAGTTCTTGATCAGGGCACCAATGGTGCTGGGCAGGCCGCCGGGGCCGGTTGAACCCATCTTTACAGTGCCAGGATTGGCTTTTATGTCGTCCATCAGTTCCTGCATGGTCTTGTACTTGGACTCTGCAGGCACCACCACAACCGCCACGCCACGGCCAAGAATGTTGACCGGATAGAAGCTGGAATAGTCAAGTTTCGACACGCCCATGACAGGGTGCAGTTGCGGGTTTTCTGCGCCATACAAAAGCGTGTAGCCGTCAGATGGGACTGCATTCACATAGGCTGTTGATATGGCGCCAGCACCGCCTGATTTGTTGAGGACAACAATTGGCTTGCCCAACGCTTCTTCGGCAGCCGGGTTAGCCGCGCGCGCCACGGTATCTGTTGCTCCGCCTGCGCCCCACATGACAACGCCCAACAGTTCCCGCTCCGGAAACTCGGCGGCCATGGAAATTCCGCTCATCAAAACGATAGCGGTGGTTGCGCCCAGGATTCTCTTCAACATGAATTTTCACTCCCTGATTTGTTTCTGCCGCTTTGTGCGGCTTGTTGTTCGCCAACAAAATTGCAAGTTTTCAAAGGCGTTGCAACCACTAAACCGTTTCGAGCCAGGATTTTTCAAATCATAAGAATCTGCATGACTACTCTTGTAATCTGGCTATTTCTGCCGAATATGCAGTCATTCTTGATTCTGAAACAAAGGAAAAAACCATGATTGAAGTATGGGGCAGACGCTCATCCATCAACGTACAAAAAGTATTGTGGGCGCTGGCTGAAACCGGCCAGGCATTTGATCGCCACGCAGCAGGCGGTCAGTTCGGTGGGTTGACTGAAAAGGATTTCCTGAAAATGAATCCGAACGGCCTTGTGCCCGTGATGAAGGATGGTTCGCTTGTCCTGTCTGAATCAAATGCCATAATGCGCTACCTGGCACGCAAGTATGGCAAGGACAATATTCGTCCGCGTGGCCAGAAGCCTTGGGCGCTGGCTGATCAATGGACAGACTGGACGGCAACGACGCTGAACCCGCACATGTTCACGATTTTGTTCAATACCGTGCGTGCAACACCTGAACAGCGTAATCCTGCTGCTGTGAAAGCTGCTGAAGCTGAGTGTGCGAAACTGTTCAAGATTGCCAACCGTGCCATCGGTCGCAAGCCATGGCTGACCGGTCGTCATTTCAGTTATGCCGACATTGCCCTTGGTGTGTATTACTGGCGCTATCTGCAGTTTGATGTAAAGCACGCAAAACTGCCAAACCTTGATCGCTGGATGGATGACCTCAAGAAGCGTCCGGCATTCAAGGAATGGGCCATGGTGCCAGTTGGCCATACGCCTGAAGAATGGAAGGCTAACGAGAAGAAGCTCGGTTAAACCTGACCTTTTTCAATGTGCCTTGATGAAACCCTGGTGGAAACACCAGGGTTTTTTATCTCAGGAGAGTGTCTTGCCAAGGCGTCCTGCAAGATCCTGGACAAACTGCCACGCGACACGGCCTGATCTCGAACCGCGAGTGGTTTGCCATTCTATGGCTTCTGCGCGCAGTGTTTCGGGGCTTATATCCAACTTGAAGTAATCAACATAACCACTTATCATTTCAAGGTATTCATCCTGAGAGCAGGAGTGAAAACCCAGCCAGAGACCAAACCTGTCAGATAGTGAAACCTTTTCCTGTACAGCCTCTGATGGATTGATGGCAGTAGAGCGTTCGTTCTCGATCATGTCGCGAGGCAAAAGGTGTCTACGGTTTGACGTTGCATAGAGAAGCACATTATCGGGCCTGCCTTCGATTCCCCCATCCAGTGCTGCCTTGAGCGATTTATAGGATGTGTCCTGATTGTCGAATGACAAGTCATCGCAAAAAATGATGAAGCGAAAATTGGTTTGATCACGTAATTGACCCATGAGGACAGGCAATCCCTCAATGTCTTCTCGGTGGATTTCGATGAGTTTGAGTGTGTGGCCGTGTTGCGCGGTGATGGTGGCGTGACAGGCTTTTACCAGTGAGCTTTTGCCCATGCCACGCGCACCCCATAACAGCGCATTGTTGGCAGGAAATCCTTTCGCAAAACGCACGGTATTGTCCACCAGAATGTCGCGAACCCGGTCAATTCCGTGCAAAAGTACCATTTCAACGCGATTTACGCGAGGAACAGGTTGCAATGCGCTAGTTGAGGCATGCCAGACAAAGGCATCTGCACTCTTGTAGTCAGGTTCGCGATTGACAGCAGGCGCGGCACGTTCAAGTGCTGTTGCGATACGGTCAAGGCGGTTCAAGATATCGTCAAGGCGATCATTTGACATGGATGGTTCGTAAGTTGATTGGTGGTTATAGCTGTGTAATGCCGCTTTACGTGCTTGGCTACAATCTGGCAAGTCCCGTCACTTGGCAGGGGTAGTTGTTGCAAATATTGTGCGTGCAGCTATATACCAACAACAGATTTCAGAATTCAGGAGCAAACCCATATGTTTATTTCCCCCGCATACGCACAAGCAGGCGGTGGCGCCGGTGGCGACATCTTCTCCTTGATCATGCCAATCGTCATGATCATGGCAATTTTCTGGTTCCTGATTTTGCGTCCGCAACAAAAGCGCATGAAAGAACATCAGGCCATGCTCGCCAATGTGCGTCGTGGTGATACGATTGTGACGGCTGGCGGTATTGTAGGCAAGATCAACAAGGTGGTTGATGATACAGAAGTGCTGGTTGATACGGGTGAGGGTGCCAAACTGCGCATCGTTAAATCCGCCATCACTGAAGTGCGCGTCAAAGGTGAGCCAGCCAAGAGCTGATCACAGTCAAGGTGGAATAACACCTCGCTCAGGCTGAAACCCATTCGGATGATAACAAGCTGTCATGTTGCATTTTTCAAAACTTAAAGCATCTGCCGTTGCGTTCGTCATATTGCTGGCGAGCATATTGGCAATGCCCAACATCATGAGCGATGGCACGCGGGCCGCGCTTGAAGGCTATGCACCGACACAAAAGCTGACCCTTGGTCTGGATTTGCAAGGGGGCAGTCATGTGCTTCTCGAGGTGGACTCAGCATCGCTCAAGGATGTGTTGGCGAAGCAGCTTGTTGGTGACATTCGGCTTCGATTGCGTGATGCAAAAATTCGCTATGAAAATCTGAAACGTGACAGCAATGGCGCCAGCGTCAATATCCCTGATGCCACTCAGGTAGAGCAGGCCTTCACCATATTGCGTGGCTTGTCGCAACCTGTGGATACGGGCTTGTTCGGGCA
>JBAUGO010000539.1:0-1537 GCA_049679775.1 Anderseniella sp. | reverse complement strand
TCCCTTGTGGCCGCATTGCTGGATGCAGGTGGCATAGACCCGACTGTTATCAATGGTGGGATCATAAATGCGTACGGAACCAATGCGCGCCTAGGCAAGGGTGACTGGATGGTGGTTGAGGCTGACGAGTCTGATGGCACTTTTGTCAAACTCCCGGCCGATGTTGCGATCGTAACCAACATGGACCCGGAGCACCTTGATCATTATGGTACGTTTGATGAAGCCAAGAAGGCCTATCGTGCCTTTGTAGAGAATATTCCGTTTTATGGCTTTGCTGTCATGTGCATGGATCATCCCCATGTTCAGGAACTTATTTCACAAGTCACCGACCGACGCGTGTTCACATATGGCAAAAGCTCACAGGCTGATTTTCGCCTGACTGATATCAGTTATTCCGGTGGCAGCAGTCATTTCTCGGTTATTGTCCAAGATCGGCGCACAGGTGATGTCCGCACGCTTGAAAACATGACACTGGCGATGCCTGGCGAGCACAACTTGTTGAACTCCACTGCCGCGATTGCAGTCGCGGTCAATCTTGGCGTCAGTGATGAGGCGATCCGCAAGGGCCTGTCTGGTTTTTCAGGGGTAAAGCGGCGTTTTACCTTGACCGGCACGGCAAACGGCATAGCTGTTTACGATGACTATGGACACCATCCGGTGGAAATTAGTGCTGTGTTGAAAGCCGCTCGCGGTGTGACTAACCAACGCGTGATTGCTGTCATGCAACCGCACCGTTACACCAGGTTGCGGGATCTGTTTGCGGATTTCTCCTCGTGTTTCAATGATGCTGATCAGGTTGTTCTGGCGCCTGTCTATGAAGCGGGTGAACAGCCAATTGATGGATTTACCCATAGTACGCTGGCAGATGGCCTGCGCGCCCGCGGGCACCGCAACGTGGCCACTATTTCGCATCCTTCAGAACTTGCGCCATTGTTGCATGAAACGGCACAATCGGGAGATGTGATCATCTGCCTTGGTGCGGGCAACATAACCCAGTGGGCATATGCGTTACCGGATGAGTTGTCGGCATTGGACTCCAAGGGAGCCAAATGATGGAAACGCCCGGCCAGAAGCTGGCAAAACGACTTCCCCAGGTTCGTGGACGGCTGGAACTGGACAGGCCGCTCGCTGATCTTACCTGGTTTCGGGCTGGTGGACCGGCTGATGTGTTGTTTTCACCTGCCGATGAGGAGGACCTTGCTTCGTTCCTGAGCGGACTTGAGGAAGATATAGAAGTCCAGGTCATAGGAGTTGGTTCAAATCTGCTGGTGCGTGACGGGGGGGTGCCTGGTGTTGTCATTCGCCTGGGGCGCGGTTTTTCCAATATGGAGAACCTCGGAGATTATCAGTTGCGCTCAGGTACGGCGGTGCCTGATGTGAGGCTTGCGCGATTTGCGCTTGATGAAGGTATTACTTTGTTAACCTTTTTGAGAGGTATCCCGGGCACAATTGGTGGCGCGCTCAGAATGAACGCGGGGGCTCATGGTGGTGAGACAAAGGACATTCTGATCGAGGCGCGCGGGATTGATCGCAAGGG
>JBAUGO010000538.1:0-3215 GCA_049679775.1 Anderseniella sp. | reverse complement strand
ATATTGTTCGTGCTCGGCAGAGCGCCTCAAGGATATCCTCTCAACCATGCCGGAAGACGACAAGTCGCACATGGCAGACAATGGCAAGATCGAGGTCAAGTGTGAGTTCTGTTCCACGATCTATCAGATCAACGAGGCTGAAATTCTAGACTGAGGATAGCTCCTCGCCCAACCGGTTCAGAAACCGGTCACATGCTGCAAGCTGGCTCAGAGCAATAAATTCATCTGGCTTGTGGGCCTGATTGATGGAGCCTGGTCCACAAACAACAGTTGAAATGTCTGCCGCCTGGAAGTGCCCTGCCTCGGTTGCATAGGCCACACCTTGCGTGCGGTTGGTGCCCATCAGCCGCATGGCCAGCGACTTTGCCTGCCCGGCTGGTTCCGGCATCAGACCTGGCACGTTGACATAATTGTCGGTCTCGATGCCAATGTTCGCAAAGGCAGCGTGCATAATCCTGGTGCGCGCGTCAGTGAACCTTGCCACACGATCGCGTATTTCATTCTCGTCCTGATCCGGCAACAACCGTGCTTCCCACGAAATGCTGGCGTGATTTGGTAGAATGTTGACAGCTGTGCCTGACTGTAGCGCACCCACGTGCACGGTCGTGAAGGCGGGATCAAACTCACTGTTGGCTTGTTCACGCGAACGCATGTCAGCCGCAATTGCATTGATTTCATTGACCACCAGCACGGCTTCGTTGAGGGCGTTCCATCCAAGTGCCGGGGTGCTGGAATGTGCCTCGACACCGGTCACGGTGGTGGTGAACGCCTGACACGCCTTCTGGCCTGTGACGACTTCCATCATGGTAGGCTCACCCACGATACAGATGGCAGGTTTCGGCATGTCCACGCCAAAGCGCTTGATGGCAGGTATGACGCCTTCGCAGGTGACTTCCTCATCGCATGAAAACACAAGATGCACCGGGCGCTTGAGATCACGCTGGACAAGCTGGCTGACAGCACCAAGGGCGCAAGCGAGAAAGCCTTTCATGTCGCACGTGCCGCGGCCATACAGATTGCCGTCTTTTTCAGCCATCGTGAACGGGTCTGTTGACCAGGTCTGCCCCTCAACCGGCACCGTATCTGTGTGGCCGGACAGGATGACCCCGCCATCAACGGCAGGACCAATGGTGGCAATGAGATTGGTCTTGCCAGGCTCATAGTCTGCACGCACGCAATCGACGCTAAAAGATTTCAGATAGCCTTCCACAAATTCCACAAGAGGGACATTTGAGTAGCACGAGGTGGTGTCAAAGCTGATGAGCTTTTGCAGTAGCTCGCTCGATGACATGGAAGAAGGTGAGTGCAATGAGGAGGCTCCAGTAAGATTTGTGTATGACAGTTCAGTTCAGTGTCTGGATGGCTAGCGGGGAGTCGAGTGAAAACGCAGGCACTTCAACTTCCAGCATGCCGCCATTGCTGTCTTCCATCGTGTAATAGCCGGACATGAAACCGGTCGATGTGGAAAGAGGACAGCCAGACGTATATTCAAACCTCTCACCGGGCCCAAGTGTTGGCTGCTTGCCGACAACGCCTTCGCCATCAACGTCCTGGCGATGACCATTACCATCAATTATTTCCCAATGCCTGGTGAGCAAGGTCACGGTCAGGGAACTCTGGTTTGTAATGGTGATGGTGTAGGACCAGACAAAGTAGTTTTCAGACGGATCCGACCGATCATCAAGATAGAGCGGGAGCACGGATATCTCGATGCCGTTCGTGATTTTCCGGTACTTGTGCATGATTCGCTCGTGTTGTCCGTTGCCTGGTATGTTTGCGCATGCGAGGCAGTTCAAATGGGTTGCGTCAGCGCTGGAGACAGGTTTATCCACCATAAAAGTGCCAGGTTGAACGTCAACCCTCCCGTGACCGCCGACAGTCAAATTTCAGTATGCTAGTTGTGTTCTCAAACGGAACGGAAAGCAACACGGATGACATCACCTAAAGCCAATGGCATCGCGCCTGCCCACATTATCTCACAAATGGTGGAGGCCGGGCGAATTATTACTTCGTCGCAACTGGACAACGACCAGATACAGCCTGCAAGCCTTGACTTGCGTCTGGGAGAAGTTGCCTGGCGGGTTCGCGCCTCATTCATGCCAGGACGCAAGCATTCGGTTGCAGACAGGCTTGAACAATTGTCGCTGCACAAGATTGACCTGACCAAAGGCGCCGTACTGGAGGTGGGGTGCGTCTACATTGTGCCGCTGCTGGAAAGCCTGTCGCTTGATGATACCATGTCGGCTGCCGCAAATCCGAAAAGTTCAACCGGGCGGCTTGATATTTTCACTCGTGTCATAGCCGATTATGCTGCTGAATTTGATACGATACCGACCGGTTACAAGGGCCCGCTCTATGCTGAGGTTTCGCCACGCACGTTCCCGATACTTGCGCGCACAGGTTCGCGTCTATCTCAAATCCGGTTCCGGTTGGGTACTGTTGCACCGAGCGATGAGCTGATCCATATGCTGCACGCGGAAAAACCGTTGGTGACCTCCGGTGAAGTCTCTATCGATAACGGCATTGCACTGTCGATTGACCTGTCAAGTTTTGGCAAGGATCAACCTGTCGGCTTTCGCGCCAAGCGCCATTCGGGCCTTGTGGATGTGGACAAGAAGGCAGCCCTTGAGGTGCTCGACTATTGGGATCCGATCTGGCAGCAAGGTTCGCTGATCCTCGACCCCGATCAGTTTTATATTCTGGCTTCAAAAGAGGCAGTGCGGGTGCCCCCGACATATGCGGCCGAGATGGTGCCGTTCAATCCGCTGGTGGGCGAGTTCCGGGTGCACTATGCTGGCTTTTTTGATCCCGGATTTGGCGATGCATCAGGCAATGGCGAAGGCTCACGCGCGGTGCTTGAGGTGCGCAGCCATGAGGTGCCGATCATTCTGGAAGATGGCCAGATCATTGGGCGTCTGGTTTACGAACCGCTGGCCGAAGCACCAGCCAGTGTCTATGGTCAGGGCATCGGCTCCAACTACCAGAAACAGGGCCTGAAACTGTCGAAACATTTCAAGCCTTTTGTTTCCTAGAGGCCGGACCTGGTCCCTGACAATCACCGCTCGGCAGCATTGCGGACGAAGCAATCGCAGTATGATCTACCGCAAATGGCTAAATGGGCGGAAACCGGACCTTCGCTGCGGCCGCACAAAGGTGATGTCAATTTGTGAAAAGCGGACTTTCATCCGACGGAGATTTCTTCCATGATGCTGGAT
>JBAUGO010000537.1:0-2420 GCA_049679775.1 Anderseniella sp. | reverse complement strand
GGTTATGACACGAACCGGTGCCTGAGCGAGAACGGATGAAGAGATTATCGTGCGCCAGACCCGTTCGATCACTTCTGGTGGTACTCGCCCGTCAGCCAGCTCCATCAATCGTCGAACAATGATCGCTTCCCTGCCTGGACGATAGGGAGTTGAAGCCGACTGCGGTCCTGATGCCTTGGCTTGACGAACACGATCAGAGGCTGCGAAACGAGCGATCAGCAAATCCACGATCCTGGAATCAAGATCGTCGATCTCCTGACGGATTTCGTCCAGTTCCGACTTGTATCCGACCGTCTTGTCCATCCGGCTTGCAACGCCTGTTTTGAGAGGGCAGCAAAACCACTGCCCGAAGCTGATCTATCCTTCGCATCTTCTAGACAGCCACAGGCAAAAAATCAAAGGCAAAGACGAACAAGCATGTTCAGGCACTCTTGTCTTCCACTTGCTGCAGCATGCTTCTCACGCCAACGGGCTGAGGAAACAGACCTGGTCGTAATGAGGGAACAAGTTGGCGCTTTTTCTGCTTGTTACCGGAAACGGCATAGACCTGTTTGATGGCCTCAACCATGATAACTCCAGAAAATCCAGGCCCTATCCAGGACCCGGCACGCTCCCACAAGGTTGCACTGCGCACCATGAACCCGCGTGAACTTGGCGGCATGAACAACATGGAGGTCCATCCTGCCGGAGAAAACTGTGCATTGCGTAAGAGCGTCGTCAACTGACCTCGAGAAAATGGCCTGCCATGGCCAAACGGCGTATGATCAAACCGGGCCCAAAGTCCACGACGGTTGGGCACGATCATGATGGCACGCCCTTGTGGCGCAAGGACACGCCAGATCTCGCGCAGCATGTCCGGCAATTGATCTGTGAGCTCCAGCCCATGCACCACGAGGACAAAATCCATTGTTCCATCAGGAATCGGCAGACATGCTTCATCCACCAACACGCTTGCGATGTCGCCTCGGGTTGGCCAGTGCACAACACCTTGTCGAGCGGGCATCATGGCGAAGGTTTCACATTCAGCTTCTGAAAACGCATCCAGATAAGGCGTGCAGTAGCCAAGCCCCAGAACCCTGGCCCCGCGCATGCCACGTAATCGCGACCGCAAACGTGATGAAATCAGGCGGCGCGTTGCAAGGCCAAGCTTGCTGGCGTAGAATTCTTTAAGGTCGACAACATCCATAGTGCGTAACAACGTACTCCAATCAGCAACTGTTTCAACAGGTTCTCCATGACAGCATTAAAGCTAAAGCTCTTTCCCTGCCTTTCTGACAATTATGGTGTCTTGATACACAGTCCACAAACCGGGCAAACCGCTGCCATTGATGCGCCGGAAGCAGATGCCGTGAACAAGGCATTAACTGAGAGCGGATGGACGTTGACGCACATTCTCCTGACACACCACCATCATGATCATGTTGGTGGAGTGCTGGAATTGAAGGCCAAATGGAATTGCGCCGTTGTTGGCAACAGTGCAGAACCCAATGAATTGCCAGGCCTCACCGAAACCGTGAGCCCGGGTGGCATTTATGAGTTTGCCGGGCACAAAGCTCAAATAATTGCAACACCAGGCCACACACTTGGCCATATCACCTGGTATTTCGAAGACGATAATCTGGCCTTTGCGGGTGACACCTTGTTCACCCTTGGTTGTGGCAGGGTATTTGAGGGAACAATGGATCAAATGTGGCAGTCCATGCAGGTATTCAGCACAATGCCCCCCGAAACGGTTGTGTATTCAGGTCACGAGTACACCGCGTCGAACGCCAGGTTTGCCTTGACCATAGAGCCTGAGAATGAAGCCCTTAAAACTCGCGCGGCCGAGATTGCAAGCCTGCGTGCAGCAGGTGAACCAACCGTTCCAACCACGATCGCGCAAGAGCTTGAAACCAACCCGTTCCTGCGCGCAGGCACAGCTTTCCGTTTTGCCGAAGTTCGCAAGGCAAAAGATAATTTTTAAGAGAGCACGGTGTAGATAAATCCTCCATACCCTGCCAGAAACGCAAACCCTACCCGTTTGCCAAACCGTTTGACCACGACCGCCAGGAAGAACAGCACCAGTGATATGGCAATCATCACCGGGATATCGACCCGCATCATGGAGTCTGACACAGGGATTGGGGATATTACGGCCGTGATCCCTGCAATGCCCAAAATATTGTAGATATTTGATCCCAATACATTGCCTAGGGCAATATCTGAATGCTTGCGCATGGCCGCTATGATTGATGTCGCCAATTCCGGCAACGACGTGCCGATCGCCACAAGTGTGAGCCCGATAACATCGTCAGATACATTGAATGCCTTGGCCACAATGATCGCATTGTCGACCAGGAGCTTACCCCCAAACACCACCGCTGCAATACCACCTGTAACCAGTAAAATATCCAACCACACGGACTTGGAAGGTTCGGGCA
>JBAUGO010000536.1:0-3234 GCA_049679775.1 Anderseniella sp. | reverse complement strand
AATCAGGACTGGCAAGGGAAAAGTTCTGAGTTTTGGGGTCGCGGATGAGACTGCATGGGAGGTGGGTCTGGCCTGTGGTGGCAAGATACGGGTCTATGTCGAGGCGGTAAGCTGATCCATGAAAAAGGTAGTCCTTGATACATTGCTGAAGGCCAAGGCACAACGCCTTGCGGTTGCTGTCATTACCGATATGGCGAGCGGTGCACAGGAGGTTGTTGCAAAAAAAGATGCTGCCACTCACACTCTGGCAGAACATCTTGAAGACGGTTTTCGATTTGATAAATCTGGAGTCGTTTCAACGAGCAAGGGTGATAACTTCATCCATATTCATAACCCGTCCCTTAGGCTTGTGATCATTGGCGCGGTCCATATTGCACAAGCGGTAATACCCATGGCTCGGGCGGCTGGTTATGAAGTCATAATCATTGATCCGCGTGGGGCTTTTGCTACACCAGAACGATTTCCTGATGTGACGCTCCATGCTGACTGGCCAGATGAAATTTTGCCATCCATTGCGCTGGATACGCGCACTGCATTTCTTGCCCTGACACATGATCCCAAAGTGGATGATCATGCACTGCTGGCGGCACTCAAAAGCGATTGTTTTTATATTGGAGCGCTTGGATCCCGGAAAAACCATGCCGGTCGTATTGAAAGACTGAAACAACAGGGCGTTGACCCGTCGCGTATTTGTGGACCCATTGGCCTGAATATAGGTGCACGTGGCGCGCCAGAAATTGCCATTTCCATCATGGCGGAGATGACCAAAGCCTTGCGACTGGGTCTCGATTCATGAAATTTGGCGAATACGATGTGATATCTGCCGAAGGTGCTGTCCTGGCCCATTCAATACGCACCCAAACAGTGAGTTATAAAAAGGGCAGGGTGTTGAGCAAAGGTGATGTTCAGGCCTTGAAGGACGCCGGTGTTGGGCGGGTATTTGCTGCACGTATGGAAGCTGATGATGTGCACGAGGATATTGCCGCAACACGCCTTGCGAACGCGGTTTCTGGTTCTGGTGTCAACAAGCAAAAGGCAACAACGGGGCGAGCAAACATTTATTCTGCCCATGATGGTATTGCGCTGATTGATGCCGGACTGGTGCGCGCGCTGAACCGACTGCATGAATCAATCACGCTGGCCACACTTACCCCGTTCCAGTCTGTTGCAGCCGGACAAATGGTGGCGACCGTCAAGATCATTCCGTTTGCTGCGCCAGCGTCAAGCGTTATGGAAGCAGAAGAGCTTGCCAGTTCAGGAGCTTTGGTTTCGGTTGTGCCGTTCAAGCCGCACAGGGCCGGACTGATCTTGACGCGGCTTGCCGGAATGAAAGCTTCACTATTGCAAAAGTCAGTTGCGGTGATTTCTGAGCGCGTTGAACGCCATGGCAGCACTTTGGGGGATGTTGTTGAGGTCGAGCATACCATTGAAGGTGTGGCAGGTGGCATTCGGCAATTGCAAGCATCAGGACATAATCCGGTCCTGGTGTTTGGTGCGTCTGCTATCGTGGACAGAGGAGACGTTGTACCTGCCGGGCTTGAAGCAGCGGGCGGGCACATTATCCATCTGGGCATGCCGGTGGACCCTGGAAATCTGTTGCTGTTGGGCAAGCATGAGGAGCATACGGTCATTGGCGTGCCATCTTGCGCCAGGTCGCCCAAGCTGAACGGGTTTGATTGGGTTTTGGGCCGGGTTCTGGCGGGTATTGATGTTCGCCCGCAAGATATCATGGATATGGGGGCAGGCGGGTTGTTGATGGAAATTGAAACCCGACCCTCACCACGTGAGGCAGATCGATGAGTGTTGTCGCTGGTATCGTGCTGGCGGCAGGCACGTCGTCGCGGTTTGGTTCTGCCAACAAGCTGCTGGCTGACTGGAAAGGTCAACCGATGGTGCGTGTTGTGGCAGAGGCTGCGCTGGCGACGGAGCTTGAACCTGTGATTGTCGTGACCGGACATGAGCATGAGAAAGTACAAGCCGCGCTTGCCGGACTGGATGTGGTGATCGTTCATAATGGTGATTATGCCAGTGGGCAGGCGGGGTCGGTGAAAGTCGGTATTTCAGTGTTGCCGGACACGTGCGATGGGGCGATGATCTTGTTGGCGGATATGCCGCGTGTTTGCCCTGGTGACATCAACGAATTGCTTGATGCCTTTGAAAATGACTCAAAAATCGTCGTACCCGTATTTGATAACCAACGCGGCAATCCTGTTATTTTTGGTCGCGCCCACCTAGGAAAAATATCGAACCTTTCAGGCGACAAGGGGGCTCGAGAATTATTATCAGGAGACTTTGTTATTCGCGTGCAGATGGATAATGATGGTGTGCTGCAGGACTTTGATACACCTGATTCTCTTGGGTGATCAGTCATAAGTACGTCAAATATTCATGAGTCAATTCAACCCATAAACTGGAGTTATTAAATCAATGTACACGCTTGTCGGTGCTGCCAAATCACGTGCGTTCCGGGTCATGTGGATGCTGGAAGAAGTGCGCCAACCTTATGATCATGTTCAAGCTGCACCGCACAGCAAGGAGATGAAGGAAGTCAACCCGTCTGGGCGGACACCTGCCTTCAAGGACGGCAAGAATATCATTATCGATAGTGTTGCCATTTGCCAGTACCTGGCTGACAAACATGGCAAGGCGACCTATGCACCGGGTACGATCAAGCGTGCACAGCAGGACAGCTTCCTGCATTTTGCTCTGGATGAGATGGACGGTAACTTGTGGTGTGCTGGTAAAAACCGGTTCGTCATTCCTGAAGACATGCGCGCCAATGTTGAGCCAGGGTGCAAACATGAATACGAAAAGGCACTCAAAACGCTTGCCATACGACTAGGTGACAATGATTTTGTCATGGGCAAGAAGTTCACTGTGCCTGATCTTGTGATTGCGCATTGCATGGGCTGGGGCGAAGGGATGTTTGGCTGGAAAGTGCCGAATGGCAAGTTGTCAAAATACCTGGCGCGCTGTCGTGCACGCAAATCCTTTCAAAAGGCATGGGCGCTCAGAGAGGCGAGCTAAGGCTCAAATCAGCCTCAAAGCCTTGAAGCTGGCGTGGCCTTTGCGGCCAATGATGATGTGGTCATGAACTGTTATTGACAGTTTTTCGGCCACATCAACAATTTGCTGCGTCATGGTTATGTCAGCCTGTGATGGTGTCGGGTCACCTGAGGGGTGATTGTGCACAAGTATGATTGCCGAGGCTGAAAGCTCCAGCGCGCGCTTGAC
>JBAUGO010000535.1:0-4591 GCA_049679775.1 Anderseniella sp. | reverse complement strand
CTATTATGGTGCTGAAAAGTGGATGCCACATTACAATGTCATGGGTGTTGCAAAAGCAGCCCTTGAAGCATCAGTGCGCTACCTGGCAGCAGATCTCGGCCCCAAGAATATTCGCGTCAACGCCATTTCAGCAGGTCCGATCAAGACACTTGCAGCATCCGGCATTGGCGATTTTCGCTATATTCTCAAATGGAATGAAAACAACTCACCCATGCGCCGCACTGTCACAATTGATGAGGTGGGTGAATCGGGAGCCTATTTCCTGTCCGACATGAGCCGTGGCGTGACCGGAGAAATCCACCACGTGGATTCCGGGTATCATATTGTTGGGATGAAAAACCCTTATGCACCAGACATGAGCCTTGAGCCCAGTGAAGACTCCTGAGCTTTGGTTCATACGTCACGGAGAGACTGACTGGAATAAGGAACGACGCATTCAGGGGCAAACTGACACTCCCCTGAACTCCAAAGGTCATGCTCAGGCTGGGGCCATCGCACAAAAGCTCAAGAGACTTCACAACAACCTTGAAGGGTTTGAGCTGCATGTCAGTCCATTGCACCGCACACGCCAGACAATGCAGTACATACTCGATGGCTTCTCGCTTGGCTGGCATGATGTGAGAACTGATGATCGGCTAAAGGAACTGAACTTTGGCGTGCTTGAAGGCTCAACCTGGCCAGAGTTGAATGCACGCGGCATTGACCCTGAAAAAGATGCCGCAGGCTATCATGCATTTTGCCCGCCTGAAGGAGAAAGCTATGCCGATGCGACCGTACGCGTTGCGAACTGGCTGGGTTCACTGACCAGGCCAAGTATTGTTGTGGCTCATGGTGGCATTAGCCGTATCGTGCGAGGACTTGTGCTTGACCTGCCCGTGCAAGACATCCCAAACCAGAAGAATCCACAATGGCAATTCTATCGCTTGTCAAACGGGGTGCTTGATTGGTTTGACGCAAAGTCCGTTGAGACGTAAGAGTTTCATTCAACGAGGACTCTCACACCATGTCACACAATTCATTCGGCCATATGTTTCGCATTACTACGTTTGGTGAAAGCCACGGGGTAGCGCTAGGGTGCGTCGTCGATGGTTGCCCGGCTGGTATCGCGATCACGGCAGACGAAATCCAGGGCTTTCTCGACAAGCGCAAGCCCGGCACATCGCGTTTCACCACCCAACGGCGTGAACCCGATCAAGTAAAAATACTGTCCGGTGTGTTTGAAGATGACCGCACTCAAGGTCAGGTCACCACCGGCACACCGATTTGCCTCATGATTGAAAACGTCGATCAACGCTCAAAAGACTATTCTGAAATCCGTGACAAGTTCCGCCCGGGCCACGCCGACTATACCTACATGGAAAAATACGGGCTGCGCGATTATCGCGGTGGCGGCAGATCATCAGCACGCGAAACCGCCGCACGGGTAGCCGCAGGTGCCATTGCCCGCAAGATTATCCCCCAGGTAGAGGTGCGTGCTGCACTGGTCCAGATGGGCCCACACAAGATCAATCGTGATAACTGGGACTGGAACCAGGTCAACGAAAACCCGTTTTTCTGCCCCGACGCCGAAGCTGCAAAAAACTGGGAGAGTTATCTCGATGGCATACGCAAGGCTGGCTCATCTTGTGGTGCTGTGATTGAAATTGTCGCATCAGGGGTGCCTGCTGGCTGGGGTGCACCCATCTATGGCAAACTCGACCAGGACATTGCCTCCGCCATGATGAGCATCAATGCCGTCAAGGGTGTGGAAATCGGCAACGGATTTGAAGCTGCAGCCATCACGGGTGAGGAAAACGCCGACGAAATCCGCATGAAGGGCAACCGGCCTGAATTTATGAGCAACAATGCAGGTGGTATTTTGGGCGGTATCTCGTCAGGCCAGGATGTGGTGTGCCGCTTTGCCGTCAAGCCAACATCATCCATTCTCACGCCACGCAAGACAGTTGATGCGCATGGCAACGAGACCGACATCGTCACAAAGGGCCGTCATGATCCGTGCGTCGGCATTCGTGCCGTACCTGTGGGTGAAGCCATGATGGCCATCGTGCTGGCAGATCATTTCCTGCGCCATCGTGGTCAAAATGGTTGAAACCGCACACATCAAAGCCTTGTTGTTTGATGTGTTCGGCACAGTGGTGGACTGGCGTTCAGGCATCATTCGCGAACTGTCCGCCTGGGGACAAGTCAACAACATCACTGCTGACTGGTCCACTTTTGCCGATGCCTGGCGGGGACAATATCAACCAGCCATGGAGCGTATAAGATCTGGCAATCGCGGCTTTGTCCGGCTCGATATTCTACACGAAGAAAACCTGGTTGAGGTTTGCCGACAGTTTGGTGTCGAGACCGCACCTGGAGATGATCGCGACCACCTTGTTACCGCCTGGCACCGGCTCGATCCATGGCCAGATTCATTGTCCGGCCTTGCCCGATTAAAATCCAAATTCATTATTGCACCTTGTTCAAATGGCAATATCTCATTGCTCACCAATATGGCCAAGCGGGTTGGTTTGCCGTGGGATGTGATACTGGGGGCAGAGGTGGCGCAAAGCTACAAGCCGCACCCACAAGCTTATTTGGGGTCAGCTGATGCGCTGGGTCTCAAACCGAGCCAGTGCATGATGGTGGCAGCGCACCTTGATGACTTGGCGGCTGCTGGTGCGCTTGGATTTTCAACCGCCTATGTGCCCAGGCCCGACGAATTTGGCAAAGGCCGTGGTGCTGAAACTCCTGCCGAAGGCACATGTTCGTATATTGCCGAGGATTTCAACAAGCTCGCGGACCAGTTGGGATGCTAATCAGCCCGGTTTGGCGCAGACAACCAGCTTGGACAGGAATACCGGTCTGCTTTCGACATGCTCCAGTCCAGCGTCAGCAAATATGGCTTCCAGATCTTCCTTGATATAGCTGCCATAATACGGCTCGTGGAAATTGACCGGAAAGGACTGCAACATGCCGTCAAAACCTTCCACATCACCGAGTTGCAAACTATCCATGAAAATCAATCGACCACCGGGCTTGAGGACGCGGGCAAACTCGGCTGCAATGATGCGCCGAACTTTGGGTGGCACCTCGTGGAACAGATAAATCGATGTTACAACATCCAGGGAGGCATTTTCAAAAGGCAGCTTTTCTGCATTGGCCGTTTGAAAGCTGACACCCGAATACCCTTTCAGGTGGCGTTCTGTTTCTGCCAGATAGGCATCCGACAGATCAGAAAGTGTCAGATCAATACGCGGATAGGCCTGCTTGATGAAACGGCCAAAACGGCCCGTACCGCAGGCAATGTCTGCAACCTTGACCTTGCGCTGGTCCTTGCCCTTCATGTAGTGCGCCAAGGGTACAAGACACTCCCGGCGCATCGCATTGGTGGACCCGGAAAACAGGACTTCTGTTTGCATGTCATAGATTTCGGCAGACCCTTCCGTCAGGTATCCACCCGTCTGATAGTGAAAATTTTGCAGAAAATAGGCCGGCAGTTCCATTGCCTTTTCAGCCGAATAGATTTCCGTGCCATCGCCATTTGCCTTGCGTTTGGCTGCCACTGGCACGTCCGCCAGAAAGGCACGCGATGTTTTCAATAGTGATGCAGGAGACCCGTCCTGATCACGAGGAAGAGGATAGTAACCTGCTGCAACATTATCCAGATCACGCTGAAATGTAGTGGCCAGCTCCCGCAACAAGCGCTCAATGCCAGGGCCTTTTTCGCGGGGTCGATCACGCACAACTTCAGAGGTGCCAGGTTCAGTTTTACGAAACTGCCCAGCCGCAATGCCATGGCCCATATACCAGGCCACGCGTGCGCCTTGTCTGGCTGTGTAGGCAAGTTTGTCCAGTGTACTTAACATGGTCTCTCCTACGTAGCGTCTAGTCGCTCAGTTCAATCCACATCAAGCGGTTCACTGCCTCCTGCTGAACCATCGCTCTTCAATGTGATTTTCTCAATGCGCGCTTCTGCGGCTTTCAGCATTTTGTCGCAATGGCTTTTCAGCTTTTCACCACGCTCATAAATCGCAATGGAATCCTCCAGCGATACCTTACCCGCTTCAAGCTTTTCCACAATGCCTTCCAGTTCTGCCAATGCGGCCTCGAACGTCATGTCGGATATGGCAGATGGTGTATCATTCATCAGTATTCATCCTTGTCAGTTGGCTGCGCCGCCTCTCCGGTGCCATGCATCATTGCCTTCACGTGTACCCCGACAGAGCTCGACAGTCCCGCCAGATCATAGCCGCCTTCCAGCATGGATACGATACGTCCGTCACAATGCTTTGCCGCAATATCCATCAATCGCAATGTCACCCAGGCGAAATCTTCCTCCTTCAACCTGAGTGATCCAAGCGGATCACGCTCATGAGCATCAAACCCGGCCGAAATCAGCAACAGTTCCGGTTGAAATGCATCAAGGGCTGGAAAAATGCGTGACAACATGGCCTCACGGAATACGTCACCGCCATCACCAGCGCTCAATGGCGCATTGAAAATATTGCCTTCTCCGGTTTCGGACACAGCCCCAGAGCCCGGAAACAGCGGCATCTGATGGGTGGATCCGAAAAAAAGGTCCGGGTCTGAATAGAATATGTCCTGTGTA
>JBAUGO010000534.1:0-1803 GCA_049679775.1 Anderseniella sp. | reverse complement strand
TTGAAACATGCTGCTCAATTATTGAACCGGAAGTGCAGCACGTCGCCGTCAGCAACGATATATTCCTTGCCTTCCAGCCGCATCTTGCCAGCATCGCGTGCGCCCACCTCGCCGGAAAAGGTGACATAGTCATCATAGGCAATGGTTTCTGCGCGGATAAAGCCTTTTTCAAAATCAGTGTGGATCACCCCTGCCGCTGCTGGAGCTTTCGTCCCCCCGGTAATGGTCCAGGCACGCGCTTCCTTTGGCCCCACGGTAAAGTAGGTGAAGAGCTTGAGCAGCTTGTATCCAGCCCGTATGACACGGTTCAAACCTGGCTCTTCAAGCCCGATTGCCTCCAGATACTCGATCTGTTCCAGCTTTTCGAGCACCGCAATCTCGCTTTCAATCTTGGCCGAAACCACCACTGCTTCAGCACCTTGCGCTGCTGCAAACGCCTTTACCTTGTCAGAAAATGCGTTGCCTGTATCAGCAGCAGCTTCCTCGACATTGCACACATAAAGCACCGGCTTGGACGTCAACAGCCCCAGCATGCGAAATGCCTTTTGCTCATCATCAGCCACTTCAAGCTCACGCGCAGGTTTGCCTTCACGCAGCAATTCCAGCGGACGTATCATCAAATCATATTCAGCCTTGGCCTGCTTTTCGCCAGACTTGGCCTTTTTCTCCACACCGGAAATACGTTTTTCAAGGCTCTCCATGTCTGCCAGCATCAACTCGGTTTCGATGATCTCTATATCGGCAACCGGATCTATGCGCGCTTCAACATGTGTGATATCGCCATCTTCAAAGCACCGCACCACATGTGCTATGGCGTCAACCTCACGAATATTGGCGAGGAACTGATTGCCCAATCCTTCTCCCTTGGACGCACCCTTTACCAGGCCTGCGATGTCCACAAAAGTCAGCCGTGTCGGGATGATCTGGCCTGACTTGGCAATACCGGCAAGCTTTGTCAGGCGCACATCAGGCACCGCAACATCGCCCACATTTGGCTCAATGGTGCAGAAGGGATAATTGGCCGCCTGGGCAGCCGCTGTTTGTGTCAACGCATTGAAAAGTGTAGACTTTCCCACATTCGGCAGACCCACAATGCCACACTTGAAACCCATCTTACGTCTCGTCCTTCTTGCCCAGCAACCTGTTCAACATGTCGGCCATCGGCCCTTTTTTCGCCAGCGGTGCCTTTTGGGCAGGGTTTTTGGCTGCCACACGCGCTGCATGAATATGGCTCTGCTTTTTTGCCACCGGAACCGGTTCTGACGCACCTGACTGCGGTAGCGGTTTTAACCCGATTGCCACCTTGTTCATAAAGCCTGCATCATCGCCCTTGACCAGAAGGTCGGTTGCTCGCGCAACCTCGTCAAGCAACGGATCAAGCCAATCATGATCAACCTTGGAAAAATCCCCCAGCACATGGCCAGTCACCTTGTCCTTGTGCCCGGGATGCCCAATGCCCAGACGCACCCGGCGATACTCCTTGCCAACATGCGCATCTATTGAGCGGATACCATTGTGCCCACCTGCTCCGCCACCGGTCTTGATGCGCACCTTGCCTGGCACAAGATCAAGCTCGTCATACAGCACAACCAGATCTGAAGGCTCAAGGTTGTAAAACCGCATTACCTCACCAACCGCCCTGCCGGACTCGTTCATGTAGGTTTGCGGTTTCATCACCACAACCGTTTCACCATCAAGCAGCCCTTCGGATATGTCTGCCTGAAACTTCTTTCTCCAGGCAGAAAAGCCATGGCGGCGAACGATCTCGTCCACCGCCATAAAGCCGATATTGTGCCTGTTATT
>JBAUGO010000533.1:0-13155 GCA_049679775.1 Anderseniella sp. | reverse complement strand
GTGTGTACCGGGCGATAATCCAGCTTCACCTTGCCCTTGTCATCAACCCATGACAACGTGTGCTTGCGCCACGTCTTGTCGTCACGCCCGTCATAGGGCCCCGACTTGTAATCCTCGCGCGCATGCGCACCACGGCTTTCCTTGCGAGCCTCGGCTGAATAAACCGTTGTTATGGCGCTCACCATCAGGTTCTCAAGCTCAAGTGTTTCAACCAGATCAGAATTCCAGATCATCGATCGATCGGTGACTTTAAGGTCGGCCATTTTCTGCCATGCTGCATCAAGTCGCTTACAGCCTTGTGCCAGCGTCTGTTGCGTGCGGAACACTGCTGCGTCTTCCTGCATGGCTTTTTGCATTTCCAGCCGAAGCGATGCTGTCGGCACAGAGCCCGTTGCATGGCGCAGCGCATCAAACCGGGTCATGATCTTGTCGACCGCGGCCTCGTTGATCGACGGCACAGCTTCATCCTTGTTGACAACCTTGCCGGCCCTGATCGCCGCTGCACGACCAAACACCACAAGGTCGATCAGGGAGTTTGAACCCAGCCTGTTGGCGCCATGCACAGACGCACACCCTGCCTCGCCCACGGCCATCAGGCCAGGCTGTATGGCATCAGGATTCTTCCTGGTGGGTTTCAGCACTTCGCCCCAATAATTGGTAGGAATGCCACCCATATTGTAGTGAACGGTCGGCAGAACCGGGATCGGTTCACGCGTCAGGTCAACCCCAGCAAAAATCTTGGCACTTTCTGAAATTCCGGGCAGCCGCTCATGCAGCACCGCCGGATCAAGATGGTCCAGATGCAGATGGATGTGATCCTTGTTCTTGCCCACACCACGGCCTTCGCGAATTTCAATGGTCATGCAGCGTGACACCACATCACGGCTTGCGAGATCCTTGGCGTTGGGCGCATAGCGCTCCATGAAGCGTTCACCTTCAGAGTTTGTCAGATACCCGCCTTCGCCACGCGCTCCTTCGGTAATCAGGCAACCCGCACCATAAATACCGGTCGGGTGAAACTGCACGAACTCCATGTCCTGCAAAGCCAGTCCAGCGCGCGCCGCCATGCCATTGCCATCGCCTGTGCATGTATGGGCTGAGGTTGCCGAGAAATAGGACCGGCCATAACCACCTGTTGCCAGAACAACCATTTTGGCAGCAAAGCGATGAACCGTACCGTCTTCAAGGTTCCAGGCCACAACGCCTGTGCACACACCATCATCCGACATGATCAGATCAAGGGCGAAGTACTCGATAAAGAACTGCGCATTGTTCTTCAGGCTCTGTCCATATAGCGTATGCAGGATTGCGTGTCCGGTCCTGTCGGCCGCCGCACATGTGCGCTGAACAGGCGGGCCATCACCAAAATTCTGCATGTGGCCGCCAAACGGGCGCTGGTAAATCTTGCCTTCTTCTGTGCGAGAAAAAGGTACGCCATAATGCTCAAGCTCATAAACAGCAGCAGGTGCTTCACGCGCCAGATATTCCATCGCGTCGGTGTCACCCAGCCAGTCTGATCCCTTGACGGTGTCATACATATGCCACTGCCAGTGATCCGGCCCCATATTGCGCAAGGATGCAGCTATGCCACCTTGAGCGGCAACTGTATGCGAGCGGGTGGGGAACACCTTCGAAATGCACGCTGTGCGCAAGCCTTGCTCAGCCATGCCAAGCGTGGCACGAAGCCCCGCACCACCAGCACCAACCACAACCACGTCAAACTGGTGATCGGTAAATTCGTATGCCTTCGTTGCAACCATAAGAGCGGATCAGCCTCCAAAAGAAAACTTGAACACGGCAAACAACCCCATCAGAGCCACTGCCAGACAGAAAAACGTATTGGCCAGCAAACAGATCAGTTTCCTGCCTTCGCCATGCACATAGTCTTCAATGATAACCTGCATCCCCAGGCGCATGTGCCAGGTGATCGATACGATGGTCAGCATCAACAATAACGCCACCAGCGGATTGCCAATGGTGGTGAAAAGCTCCGCCCGGCCCTTGCCGACCATGGTCACGCAAAACCAGACCAGAAACAAAACCAGCGGGATGTTGGCTATGGCGGTCAGCCGCTGCTGCCAGAAGTGTTCAGTCCCCGCCCTTGCAGAACCGAGCCCGCGAACCTTGCCAAGTGGAGTTCTCATGCTCATGGCCGTTACCTCATCGCATAAGCGACAACCCAGATCAGGATCGTCAATAATATGGACCCAATGATCGTGGCACGCGCCAGAATCTCGATAAACTTGAGATCAAAGCCACGGCCCGTATCCCAGACCAGATGGCGCAACCCGCCAAGGGCATGATGCACCAGCGCCCAGGTAAACCCGAACAGCACAACCTTGCCGCCAAGAGACCGGACAAGCCATTGCACCTGGCCAAAATAGTCCCCTGAATAAGATGCTGCAAACAGCCACCAGACAAATAGTGCCATCCCGAAATACAGCCCCGCCCCGGTAATGCGATGCACGATCGACATCATCATGGTGAGCATCGGTTTGTAGACACTCAGGTGTGGTGAGAGTGGTCGTTCTTTCATGACTGGATGTGTCATTCAGGCGGCCTTTGTTGATGAAACAGAACAAGAGATGTTCTTCTTACTATGTGCACTGCAACAAACGCAATGCACCCTTGGTTCAATTTCCGTTGTTTGCATTGTTATTCCACAAATCATCCGATTGGCATCAGAACCCAATAATCCAGCTCCAGTATCACGCCTTCAATATCGACCGAAGGATGGTCTGTGCACGCCATATCCTTGCTGGCAATTGTGCGTAACCTCAACGCCCCCACATCATCGCGCCCTGCGATGGGTGAGCTGTCCAGCACTTCAGACCAGGCAAACACCGTCTCACCCGCGAACAAAGGTGCAATGTGCCTGCCACCATTGATGGCTGCCACATGAAACGCATTCGCAAGGCCGTTGAACGACAACGCCCTCGCCAGAGAAATCACATGCCCGCCATAGATCAGCCTGCGGCCAAACCGACCCTGGCCTTCGGTAAACTGATTGAAGTGCACCTTGGCCGTATTCTGATAAAGCCGCGTTGCCAGCATGTGTTCAGCTTCTTCAACTGTCATGCCGTCAACATGATCAATTTTCTCACCTTTCACATAATCTTGCCAGACATGCCTGGAACCAGACAACGCTTTGTCCCAATTTGCAGTTTCAATCACCGGGCATGCACTGCCGAGTTGATCCGGCAACACCTGTGACGGCAATTCGGGAACAACGGGCTCAGGCGCTGGCGATGCTTCATCCTGCTTTCGCACCATCACCCAGCGCACATATTCAAGCACAACCTCACCATGCTGGTTTGTGCCAGTGGAGCGCACATACACAACGCCGGTCTTGCCGTTAGAATTCTCCTTGAGGCCAACGACCTCAGACGTTGCCGACAGCGTATCGCCTGCATAAACCGGCCTCAGAAATCGACAATCGGCATATCCCAGATTGGCTACAGCATTGAGCGATATGTCCGGCACTGTCTTGCCAAACACGATATGGAAAACCAGCATGTCATCAAGCGGTGCAGCCTTGTATCCGACAGCTTTGGCAAACACATCAGACGACTGTACGGCACATCTTGTGCCATATAATCCGGTATAAAGCGCACGCTCGCCTTCCCCAATCGTGCGCGGCACACTATGGCGGATGACCTGTCCAACGGCAAAGTCCTCAAAGAAATTTCCAGCATTTGTCTTGGTGGATATCGCACTCACGATACAGCCTCCATCTGCTTGATGGCCTCGTGCAGGTCTACAGTTTTCTGTGCCATTTCACAGTGCAGTAATTCCACCATGCGCCCGTTCAGATTGATCGCACCTTGCCCCTGGTTTTCCGGTAGCTCGAATGCAGCAATGATTTCTCGTGCAGTTGCAACTTCCTGATCAGACGGCGCAAAGGCTGCATTTGCTGGAGCAATCTGGTCAGGGTGGATCAGCGTCTTGCCGTCCATGCCCATCATGCGACCTTGCTCGCACTCTGCCTTGCAACCGGCCTCATCCTTGAAATCGTTCCACACCCCATCGACAATCACCAGTCCATATGCCCGCGCGGCTGCAACACATGTCATCAGCCACGCCATCATGGCAAACCGAGCAGCACCCAGACCGGCACCTGTTTCCTTGGCAAGATCATTGGTCCCCATCACCATGCACTCAAAGCGAGGATATTTTCGTGCTGATTTTGCAATCTTCCTGGCGTTCAACATGGCCAACGGCGTTTCCATCATGGCCCATATCCGCATGTCCTCGGGCGCACCCGCCTTGTCGAGCGCCTTTGATACCGCCTCGATGTCTTCAGGCTCGGAAACCTTTGGCACGAGGATAGCGTGCGGACCCGCCTTTGCAGCAGCGACCAGATCGGTTGCACTCCAGTCAGAATCGAGACCGTTGATGCGGATCACAAGCTCACGCTTGCCATAGCCACCCTGTTTCACTGCAGCACAGACCTGATCACGCGCCTGAGATTTGGCAGAAGGTGCCACCGCATCCTCCAGATCAAGGATAAGCGTATCTGCCAACAGCGTTTTGGCCTTCTCCAGCGCACGGGCATTGGAGCCTGGCATATACAAAACACTTCTGCGTGGTCTGACGGTCATGTCGCAAATTTCTCCTGCCTGGATAGTGTCACGCACCAGTCATATTATATTGCAGCGCACAATAACAAGAGGCCACTCGCCCCATTCCATTCCGTATATTCATCAGACATACTCCAGGGGCAATGACGACAACCAACAAAGCCTTACTCTACCCATGGCCATCATATCAATTTCCTCCCGCATCTCGCGTGGTTACATTGGCAACACCGCGTCTGCCTTTGCGGCGCGCAGGCTTGGTATTGATGTATGGGAAGTTCCCACCGTCATGTGGGCACACCACCCTGGCCATGGCCGACCGGCTGGCATTGTAACACCCGCCACAGACCTGGCTGACATGCTGGCCAGTCTTGAGCGCCCGCAATGGCGCAAGTCAATCGACCTTGTCATGACGGGCTATTTCAGAACAGCAGAACAGGTCAGCGCAACTGGTGACTTCATCAAGCGACTTCAGGACTCACGTCAGCAATTCATGGTTCTTGTGGACCCCGTATGTGGCGATGCTGGCGGTGCCTATGTGCCTGAGGATATCGTAAACGCCATACGCACCCATTTGCTGCCACTGGCCGACATCATCACCCCAAACAGGTTTGAACTTGATATTCTCACCGGCGAGACATCCAGTGATAACACCTCTCTCATTCACGCAGCCCGTTCGCTGGCCTCAGAGATGATTGTGGTCACAACCGCCTTTCCGGCAACCCTTGGCATCGGCAATTTGCTGGTGGAGCGACGCACCGCCACCTTGCACGAAACACTGGCCTTTCCGGACCCGCCGCACGGCACAGGCGATCTGTTTGCTGGTGTCTTTGCTGCCCGTATTTTGAAGTCATCTGCGAAAGAGGCATTGCTGCACGCCGGCAATACGGTCTTCAGGGTCGTTGAAGCCACCAACCTGTCCGGCAATGATGAGCTTGATCTGGCGCAATGGAACGATCTGATCGACCACCCTCCCCATACCGGCAATATCACGACTGTGCGCTCAACCAATGCCTGATCCGCTCCCTGAAAAATTTGTGGCTGGCCTTGATGGCTGCAAGGCTGGCTGGGTCATGGTCACCTGGTCCGGCAGGCCTGACACGTCACCACAAGCTGCTATCATCCCTGATTTCAGCATCGCACTGGCTACAGCCGCCACCCACCTTGGGGTCGACATGCCAATCGGATTTCCAGCCGACACCGAACGCACGTGTGAAAGCCTTGCCAGACAA
The DNA here is from genome assembly GCA_049679775.1 of Anderseniella sp. Lineage (GTDB taxonomy): Bacteria > Pseudomonadota > Alphaproteobacteria > Rhizobiales > Aestuariivirgaceae > Anderseniella. The sequence continues at coordinate 7,346 of JBAUGO010000533.1, read as the reverse complement.
TTGCTTGGCCCCCGCAAAAGCTCGGTTTTTGCCGTGCCTTGCCGCCAGGCTGTCTATGCAGATGATTATCCATCAGGTTGCGAGATCAATGCAAATCTTACCGGCAAGAAATTCTCCAAACAGTCTTACCACCTGTTTCCGAAAATGCGTGAAATCGATGCCGCAATCACCCCCGCAGACCAGGCACGCGTGTTTGAAATTCATCCCGAAGTGTCATTTCGCGCCATGAATGCCAACACTGCACTTGAGCATTACAAGAAGACCCCTGAAGGCGCTGCCTTGCGAACAAGATTGCTGCGCGACGTTGGCTTTCCCATTGACCGCTTGCAGCATCCCGCATGGCCCAAATCAAAAGCAGCCAGTGACGATATCATCGATGCGTGTGCATGCTGCTGGTCAGCCTGGCGCATAGCCAGCAATACCCACATCACACTGCCACCAGATCCCGAATACGATGCGAGCGGGTTTCGCATGGAGATCAATGCATGACGCTCTCATGCAAGTTCATGGCTTGAAAACAATATATAACAATCGCACGCAATTGCATTTGAGGAACAATCATGACGGCTCAATCTGCCAATATCTCTCAACACCCACCTCACAACCTGTTGCGAGGCAAGCCAGTCGCCGATGAGATTCTGACCAAAGTCAGCTTGGGCATTGAAGAATTGGTAAAGGCCGGCTGGCCGGTCAAACTTGTCTCCATGACAGTGGGAGATGTGCCTGAGGCTGCACTTTATGTCCGCAACCAGGCCCGCATCGCAGAGCGCGTCGGTATCGCATTTGAAGAACGCAACTTTGCCAAATCAACCAGTCCAGCCGAGGTCACCGCGGCCATCAACACCTGCAATACCGATCCTCGGGTCACAGGCATCATTATCCAGCGCCCCATCCCGGATACCTTCAACATGCGGCAGTTGCAAAGCGCCATTCATCCCATGAAGGATGTGGAGGGCATGCACCCGTCATCCATTGGGAATATCGTCTACCGGGATTTGTCACTCGGGCCATGCACCGCCATGGCAGCTGTAGAATTATTGCGCCGCACTGGCTTGCAATTGGAAGGGCTTGAAGTTGTTGTCATAGGTCACTCCGAGATCGTGGGGAAACCCATCGCCTTCCTTTTGATGGCCGAAGGTGCCACTGTTACTGTGTGTCACCACATGACGCGTTCCGTAGCCATGCACGCGCGACGTGCCGATGCGGTGTTCGTCGCGGTAGGTCGTCCAAAACTTGTGACCAGAGACATGATCAAACCAGGAGCTGCACTTATTGACATTGGCATCAATCAGATCGAGATCAATGGCGAAACCAGAACCGTAGGTGATGTTGACTTCGATGCCTGTCTTGATACCGCTGGCTGGATCACTCCGGTTCCTGGTGGTGTTGGCCCTGTCACCGTGGCTATTTTGATGCGCAACGCCATGGTCGCTGCAAACGCCCAGAAAAAACACTATGACAACGGCTTTTCAACACAAGCAGCATCTTCATGATTTCAAGAGAGACCATACGCACCACCCGCAATCTCATTGCACCCCATATCGCACGCACACCGCTCCTTGAGGTACGTCTGCCCGACATTAAAATGCCGGTTACATTGAAGCTGGAATGCCTCCAGCACTCCGGATCATTCAAGGCACGCGGCGCATTCAATTCACTTGTGAATAATGATCGTGCCAAATCTGCCGGTGTGGCAGCAGCGTCAGGTGGAAACCATGGTGCAGCCGTGGCCTATGCCGCTCAAAGACTTGGCCTCAAGGCACACATATTTGTGCCGTCTATCTCTTCCAGAGCCAAGGTTGAACGCATCAGGTCCTATGGTGCCGAAATCATCCAGGACGGTGAAAACTACGCCGCTGCCCTGGCGCTGTGTGAGGCGCACATTGCCGAAACCGGAGCTGTGTCCGTGCACGCCTACAACGCAGAACCCACCATTGCAGGCCAGGCTACGCTGGCCCTCGAACTTGAAGAACAAGCCCCCGATCTGGATACCATACTGGTTGCAGTAGGTGGTGGCGGCCTGATCGCTGGCGTGGCTAGCTGGTATCAGGACAAGGCGCGCATACTGGCTGTTGAACCCGAAACCTGCACTGCGCTGCATAGTGCGCGAGCTCAAGGCGAACCAGTCAAGGTAGACATTTCAGGTATCGCAGCAGATTCTCTTGGTGCTTCGCAAATCGGTGACATGGCCTTCGAAATCGCCCAGCGTCATGTGGATGACTGCCTGCTGGTCAACGACACAGCGATCCTGTCAGCACAGGACTGGTTATGGCAAACCCATCGCATCATGAGCGAACCCGGCGGCGCAACTGCCCTTGCCGTATTATTATCCGGACGCTACAAACCCGCAGAGAATGAAAAGGTATGCGCTGTCATTTGCGGTGCAAATGTAGACCCAGCGAGATTTGCTGTCTGACACGTCAACAAGGAAACAACCATCATGGCTGCATTCATAATAGCGCGAATAAATGTCACAAACCCTGAGCAGTACGAAAAGTACAAAGCACTTGCTCCAGCAGCCATTGCCAAACATGGCGGCGAATATCTGGCTCGTGGTGGCGCAGTTGAAACGCTAGAAGGTGACGATGAGGCACGTCGTGTTGTGATCTTGAAGTTTCCCGATATGACAGCAGCACGCGCTTTTTACGATTCAGCAGAGTACACAGCAGCCCGCGCTGAACGCAAAGGCGCTGCCATTGGTCAGTTTCTTCTTGTTGAAGGCTTGTAGTCGGCTGGTCAGCCCGTTTCTTGAAGTTACAAGCTGGCCTAGACCGCAGTGCTCATCTTCGCGCATCCCAGAATTGGGCCGCCACCATCAACCTGCAAAATGGCAACACACATTGAGTTTTGCTTATTCATGATCGGCGCTTTTGGCAAAGTGAACTTCTTTGCTTCGCCTTTCCACATGCCAACAGGCGTCATTTGCTTCACCACATTATGGTACGTGATATTGCGCCCGGTATTTTCACCACGCTTGATCTGCACGTTCTCCTTTGGTGAAATCGACAACGCCCAAACGGAAGATGACTGGATGATCCGATCTGTGGGTCCACCTGCAACATCAATGACAAGCGCATCATCATTGGTGGAAATTTCAATCGGCACGTAATATTCATTTGCCGTTTCACTCTGGCGGGCAATCTCTTCAAGAACGGCCTGTTTGTGTGAGCCGACCACATGCGCACGACCATTGATCACCATTTGCGGTGTGTACACCCGACCATCCCCACGTCTGATGGCATATTCTTTCTGCCGAAGCGAAAATGCCGATGAACCAAGCGTATCGCGCCAGCCCAGGTAATCCCAGTAATCCACATGCATGGAGGCGCTGATGATACCTGGCCGATCTACAAGCTCGGCAAGAAAATCATCTGCCGGTGGACATGATGAACACCCTTGCGATGTGAAAAGCTCGACAAAGACCGGTCGATCATTTGACGCTCTTGCAAGGTTAATTGAACCTGATGAGGCTGTAGCTGTAATAGCCGCACCGCCAGCCAGTACAGATCTACGAGTGATGTGCGAATTTTTTTTCATGTAATATTTATGACGCAAGACATCATCAACTACTACTCACATGTGAGTGAAAACAAAAAAGCCCGGCACAAGCCTGGTGTTGCACCGGGCATCTCACAAGTCGTTGCGCTGTCCTCCGCCCTTAAGCTGCCAGTTGACGCAATACATATGGCATAATTCCGCCATTTCTGAAGTAATCCAGCTCATCAGCAGTATCAATCTTGCTCTGGACCTTGACCACGCGGGTCTTGCCTCCAGATGTGATTTCGACGTCAAACATCTGCTGCGGCTTGAGTTTGTCTTCCAGCCCATTGATGGTAACAGTCTCGTCACCCTTCAAACCAAGCGTCTCCCAGCTGTCACTACCCTGAAACTGCAAGGGCAGCACGCCCATGCCGATCAGGTTTGAGCGGTGAATGCGTTCAAACGATTGGGCAATCACAGCGCGTACACCCAACAGGGCCGTGCCTTTTGCAGCCCAGTCACGCGATGATCCGGTGCCGTATTCCTTGCCGGCAAACACCACCAGCGGCACACTTTCCCTGGAATACTGCATGGCGGCATCATAAATCGCCATCTGCTTGCCTGATGGGTAGTGCTTTGTATATCCACCTTCAACACCATCCAGCATGCGGTTCTTGATCCGGATGTTGGCAAACGTGCCGCGCATCATCACTTCATGATTCCCGCGCCGTGCGCCATAGGAATTGAAATCAAGCCGATCAATCTTGTTGGCTTTCAGGTACTCACCTGCTGGTCCATCCGCCTTGATCGAGCCCGCTGGCGAAATATGATCTGTTGTGATTGAATCACCGAACAAGCCCATTATGCGCGCATTGGTGATATTCTTCACGGGCTCGGGAGCCATTTTCATGCCTTCAAAATACGGCGGGTTCTGAACATAAGTCGATGTATTATCCCAGCCATAGGTCATGGCCGGTTCAACCTTGATCTTGCGCCATTGGGCATCACCCTTGAACACATCCTTGTACCGGCTCTGATAAGCCTTGCGTGTCACGTTCTTGCGCACGAACTCTGCAACTTCCTTGGCGTCGGGCCAGATGTCCTTGAGGTACACCGGCTCACCCTTGGGCGTATGGCCAAGCGGGTCTGTGGTGAGGTTGATATTCATGGACCCTGCAAGCGCATAGGCCACCACCAGCGGGGGTGAAGCCAGGTAGTTGGCCCGCACATCCGGGTTCACCCGACCTTCAAAATTGCGGTTACCGGACAGGACCGAGCACGCAACCAGATTGTTTTTCTTGATCGCTTCAGACACATTTTCAGGCAGCGGGCCGGAGTTACCGATACACGTTGTGCAGCCATAACCCACAAGATCAAAGCCGAGTTTGTCGAGATCCTTTTGCAGGCCTGCCGTTTTCAGATACTCGGTGACAACCTGCGATCCAGGTGCCAGCGACGTCTTCACCCATGGCTTGACCTTGAGGCCCAGTTTGTTGGCATTGCGCGCCAGCAGGCCAGCCCCGATCATCACCGATGGATTGGATGTATTGGTGCATGACGTGATAGCTGCAATCACAACATCTCCATGCCCGATATCGAAGTTTGCACCCTTGACGTCAAACCGCTTGCCCATCTCACTGGCTTGCTTGAATTCCTTCTCCATCGCAGCCGTGAAAGCACTTGTCGCCTCGGACAGGATAACCCGATCCTGCGGGCGCTTTGGCCCTGAAATTGCAGGCACAACATCAGCCAGATCAAGCTCGAGAGTTGAGGTAAACACCGGATCCGGTGTTGCCTTGGTGCGGAACATTCCTTGCGCCTTGGCATACTTTTCAACCAGATCAACCTGCGCTTTGGTGCGGCCGGTTCCTTGCAGATAAGCCAGTGTTTCGCTGGAGGTCCCAAAGAATCCGCAAGTCGCGCCATATTCAGGTGCCATATTGGCGATGGTCGCCTGATCTTCGAGCGACAGGTTCGACAAACCCGGACCATAAAACTCGACGAACTTTCCAACCACACCCTTGGCACGCAGCATTTCCACAACGCGCAAGACCAGATCGGTTGCCGTTGTTCCCTTCGCCAGTTTCCCGGTCAGCTTGAAGCCGACCACTTCCGGTATCAGCATGGATATCGGCTGACCCAGCATGGCAGCTTCAGCTTCGATACCACCAACACCCCAACCAAGCACAGCGAGCCCGTTGACCATGGTTGTATGTGAATCTGTGCCCACAAGCGTATCGGGATAGGCAACCGTTGCCGCCTTGCCGTTCACTTTCTGCTTGTTGGTCCAAACGGTCTTGGCAAGATATTCAAGGTTCACCTGATGGCAAATACCTGTGCCTGGTGGCACAACACGGAAATTATCAAACGCGTCCTGACCCCATTTCAGAAACTTGTAGCGCTCGCCATTTCGATCATATTCGAGATCGACGTTTTTCTTGAACGCGCCTGCGGCACCAAAAAAGTCCACCATGACTGAATGGTCAATCACCAGATCAACTGGTGCCAGTGGATTGATCTTCTTGGGATTGCCACCAAGATTCACCATGGCATCACGCATCGCAGCCAGATCGACCACAGCCGGCACACCGGTAAAATCCTGCATCAGAACGCGAGCTGGACGAAAGGCAATCTCACGAGAGGACTTGCCCTTTGCCTTGACCCATTTGGCCATTGCCTCAATGTCCGCTTTGGTCACGGTGCGGCCGTCTTCATGGCGCAGCAGGTTTTCCAGCAATACCTTGAGTGATGTCGGCAACGATGAAATGCCATCGAGGCCGTTTTTCTCCGCTTGCTTGAGCGAATAATACACATAGGCTTTTGATCCAACCTTGAGTGTCTTGCGGCACTTGAAACTGTCGAGTGACTGGTGGCTCATTGGGGGCACGCTCCTTTGATCAACTGTGATGAGGCATCTTCTAACCAGAACTTGTGCAATGCACCAGTACGATTAAGGTAGAACACGCTTTTCTCACGCATTTGTTTACGATAAAGGGTCTTGCATGGAAATTTCGGGGCAAGATCTGGCATGTGAAAGAGGTGGGCGAATTGTATTCTCCTCACTTTCCTTTTCTGCCAGATCAGGGCGCATGCTGGTGTTGCGCGGGCCAAATGGTGCTGGCAAGACATCCCTGTTGCGCTTGATTGCAGGTCTGTCAGAGCCCGCATCAGGTCATCTTGACCTGACCAATGCACCGTTCAACGTTGACACCGCGCTGTCTGAACACGTCCATTTCATCGCCCACCAGGATGCCATCAAGCTGCACTTGAGTGTAGAGGAAAACCTCAACTTCTGGGCACGCTTCCATGGGGGTGGTGATGTGAACGCCGCCATGCAGGCCATGAACCTTGAAGCGCTCAGCGCGTTTCAGGCGCAGCGATTATCCGCCGGTCAAAAACGACGGCTTGGCCTTGCAAGGCTGGCACTGGTGCACAAACCTGTCTGGTTGCTGGATGAGCCAACCGTTGGACTGGACACGGCTTCGCAAGAGCTGCTTTCCAGAATGATGGCCACCCATCTCGCATCAGATGGCATCATCATCGCCTCGACACACATTGATTTGCCACTTGCCCCGACAGATGTGTTCGATTTCGCCAAACAGGGTGTCGCATGAATTCCGCCTTTGCTGCCATCTTGAAACGTGACTTTCTGCTGGCCATTCGGCAAGGTGGTGGAATTGGCACGGCCATCGGCTTTTTCCTGACCGTCATTGTCATGTTGCCGCTTGGCATCGGTCCGGACCAGGTATTGCTGCAACGCATAGCTCCTGGTGCCTTGTGGATAGCACTGCTTTTGTCTGTCCTTTTGTCGGCTGACCGACTTTATTCTTCAGATTATGAGGACGGGTCTCTGGAAGCCATGGTGC
>JBAUGO010000532.1:0-4341 GCA_049679775.1 Anderseniella sp. | reverse complement strand
TGCACGCGTCTATGGACCCGCACCAGGCAGCTTCGGTCTGGGCATGGGCGAGATGATTGACACCTACACCGAAGAGGCTCGCAAGGCGGCTGGAGAAGCCTGGCTCACGGCTTCGTCCTGGGCACTGGATGGTGACAGCGCGGTGCAGGACAAGGAAGGTATCAGACAGCGCGTTGTCGAGGCAGACAGTTTCGTACACCTTCAGGATCTGCCGGAAACCGATCTCTTGCTTGCGTCGGATTATGCGACACATGAAGCGGGCTTTGCCGCCGCCAAGGCGCTGGTTGGGGGTAAGGCCACACTTTGGCACCTGGACAACACAAACCCCGATTTACCACGCGCCCGCAGCCTGCGTGAAGAGATTGCCCGCGTTGTGCAAGCTCGTGCTGCCAATCCCGGCTGGATTGCGGGGATGCGCGCACATGGCTTCAGGGGTGCTGCCGAAATCGCTGCGACCCTGGACCACTTGGCGTCTTTTGCGCATCTGGCTGATGTTGTCAGCCCTCACCTTTTCGACCTTTACCATGATGCTACCCTGGGTGATCCAGACACGCGTGATTTTCTGCGAGACGCCAATCCTGAAGCTTACCAGGCGATGCGTGACCGGTTCGCAGCCCTTTTGGATGCGGGTCTGTGGCAAACCCGGCGCAATTCCATCCGAGCCGATCTGGAGGTCGGGGCATGAGTGCACCAGTGGTCAAGGGCTGGTGCCCGGGTGCATATCACCCGATGATGTCCGGCGACGGTTTGGTCATAAGAGTCCGCCCAAGGTTGGCACGGCTGGAACGCGAACAGGTTTTAGGTCTGTGCGACCTTTCTCAAACTTATGGCAATGGCTTCATCGACCTGACCAATCGTGCAAACCTTCAGATACGCGGCGTATCGGCAACCGATCACGACACGCTGTTGCAGGCGCTGGCCCGGCTTGGCTTGCTGGATGACGATCCGATGCTGGAAAGCCGCCGTAACATTCTTGTCCAACCATTTTGGCAAGCTGGCGATCTGACTGAAAGGCTTGCCCGTGCCGTGCTTGCATCACTATCAGAACTGCCTGACTTGCCGGCCAAGGTTGGCTTCGCCATTGATACAGGATCGACCGCCGTTCTGTCAGGCGCATCAGCTGACTTTCGCCTGGAATTAAGCACCGAAGGTTTGATACTTCGCGCCGACGGGTGTGCGAAGGGCCGATCGGTCACCGAAGAAACAGCCCTTGTTGCAGTGATCGAAATGGCTCAGTGGTTCAACGAACGGCGCACGCAGGAGATGCGCCGCATGGCATCGGTCGTAGCCCGGCATGCACTGCCTGAAGATTGGACCTGTATTCCGCCCCACGCTGTCACAACGCAAGTTCCCCAACCTGGACAAACAGAGATCGGCGCACTGGTGGGCGCTGCCTTTGGGCAAATTGATGCAACTGCTCTTGAGCAGACGATCCGGAAAAACAAAATTCAGGGTTTGCGTGTCACCCCCTGGCGTCTGTTTCTTCTGGAAGGTGCCGCATCAGTGCACTGCAATGAGTTCGTCACATCGCAATATGATCCGCTATTGCAAACCCACGCTTGCCCCGGTGCGCCATATTGCCCGCAAGCCAGCGTTGAGACCCGATCAGTGGCCACACAACTGGCAGGTCAGGTTGATGGCATTCTGCATGTTTCTGGTTGCGCCAAGGGATGTGCTTTTCCAAAACAGGCTGATTTTACACTGGTGGGGCGCGAGGGTTTGTTTGATCTTGTGCGAAACGGCGCATCATGGGATGAACCCACCCACTATGGCGTCGCTCCCGATGCCATGCCAGCCCTAGCAAAGCTAACATGATGCCTTACACCTACGAAAAAGATGGCGCAGCGATTTACGCCCAGAGCTTCGCAATGATCCGGTCTGAGGCCGATCTCGCCCGGTTTGATCCTGACGAAGAACCAATCGCCGTGCGGATGATCCACGCGGCAGGCATGGTTGGACTGGAACAACATGTCCGCTTTTCCCCCGGCTTCGCACAAGCAGCGCGCTCAGCACTTGAATCGGGTGCGCCCATTTTCTGCGATGCGCGTATGGTGTCAGAAGGTGTGACGCGCACGCGATTGCCTGCCGACAACGAGGTTATCTGCACACTTCATGATCCATCTGTTGCCGGTCTGGCAAATGAAATGGGCAACACCCGCTCCGCCGCCGCACTTGAATTATGGCGCCCAAAATTGGCTGGAGCCCTGGTCGCAATTGGTAATGCGCCCACGGCATTGTTTCACCTACTCAACATGCTGGAGGATCCCGAGTGCCCGCGCCCGGCTGCAATCATCGGCTGTCCGGTCGGGTTTGTGGGAGCAGCCGAGAGCAAGACTGCTTTGTGGGAAGATCAACCTGTGCCCTGTTGCATTGTAGAGGGTAGATTGGGAGGCAGTGCCATAACTGTTGCTGCAATCAACGCCATTGCGAGCCGCAAAGAATGAGCCACAAGGTCAGAACCGGAACGATCTATGGCCTGGGCCTGGGCCCCGGCAACCCCGATCTGATGACCGTGCGCGCCGATCGGTTGTTACGGAACGCTCGCCATATAGCCTTTTTCCGCAAGGCGGGACGCAAGGGGCAAGCGCGCCAGATTGTGGACGGCATGATCCCTGAAGGCGCAATCGAGTTCCCGATGGAATATCCCGTGACCACCGAAATTCACTTTCTGGAACCCGAATATACCCGCCTGCTTGCACAGTTCTATGAAGACTGCACGGGGCACTTGCGCGAGCTTGCTCTGGCAGGAGAAGACGTTGTTGTCTTGTGTGAAGGTGATCCCTTTTTCTACGGATCATTCATGCATCTCTATACGCGACTAGTGGATCAGGTAGCGGTGGAGGTCGTCCCGGCGATCACCGGCATGTCTGCCGCCTGGACAGCAACAGGAACGCCTATCACATGGGGAGATGATATCCTGACGGTGCTGATGGGTACGCTTGCGGAAGATATTCTGGTAGAGCAGATGAAAACCTGTGACGCTCTTGTGGTGATGAAGATCGGGAGCAATATTGCCAAGGTTCGCAGTGCCCTGGAACGGGCCGGAAAATACGAACAAGCCTGGTTGATCGAGTACGCTTCCATGCCTGGTCAAACCGTTCAGCGGTTGGCAGACGCACCAGAAAAGATCACTCCTTATTTTTCGATCATCATTGTCCATGGGCAAGGACGCAGACCATGAGTGGCTGGGTCGTCATCGCAGGTCTTGGCCCTGGTGCCGAGGCAATGATAACGCCTGAGGTACAAAGTGCTCTGGCTGAAGCCACGGACATTGTCGGATATTTCCCCTATGTGGCGCGTGTGGCTGATCGACCGGGTTTGGTCAAGCACGCCTCTGACAACAGGGTGGAACTGGACCGGTCTCGCCATGCGCTTGAGCTGGCGCAGGCAGGTCGACGCGTCGTTGTGGTTTCATCCGGTGATCCCGGGGTCTTTGCCATGGCGTCAGCCGTTTTTGAAGCACTTGAGGCAGGACCAAAGTCATGGCGCGATCTTGATATCCGTGTCCTGCCAGGTATCACCGCGATGCTGGCAGCAAGCGCTCGTGCGGGGGCACCGTTGGGTCATGACTTTTGCTCGATCAACCTGAGCGATAATCTCAAACCCTGGTCCACTATTGAAAAACGTCTGCGCCTGGCTGTTGAGGCGGATTTTGCCATGGCCTTCTATAACCCGCGATCGCAATCGCGACCTCAAGGGTTTGCTCAGGCGCTGGAAATCCTGAAAGAGGCATGCGCCGACAATCGTCCCGTGATCTTTGCACGTGCCGTTTCAACACCGGAAGAAACCCTGAATATCGTACCATTGCAGGATTGCCAGCCAGAAATGGCTGACATGCGAACCGTGGTCATTATAGGTTCCTCGCAGACAAGGGTGATCAAAATGTCTGGTGCTCAGATCGTCTATACACCAAGGTCGGCACCATGAGACCGGAGCCAGGAAAGTACAGCATCGACATCATGAACCTCTTGCCGCTTTGGCAAGGCGGGACGATCGATCATGATGACAGGCAATCCAAGCGCGCGTGCAGCCGCGATCTTGGCCACCGCACCCGTGCCACCCGAATTTTTGGAAACGACCAGATCAATCCGGTGATCCCGCATGAGAGTTGTGTCAGCCTCCACGCAGAACGGGCCGCGATCAACGATGACTTCAGCATCAGGAAAGGGCAGCGGTGTACCAGGCGGATCGACAAGGCGAAGAACATAATGATGCTGCAGGTTTGGAGCAAAAGCATCCAGATGCATACGCCCTACTGCCAAAAGAACGCGCCTGGCCGGACAGTCAAGTGCCGTGACCGCTCCAGCCATATCGGGAACATGCAACCAGGTGTCTCCAGGC
>JBAUGO010000531.1:0-6022 GCA_049679775.1 Anderseniella sp. | reverse complement strand
ATGAGCAGATCACAACGGTGTCTTATCCGGTGGTTGAAAAAAACGGTATCGTGTTTGCCTTCATGGGTGAGGGTGAGCCGCCTGTATTTCCCGAGTTTGACTGCTTTGCAGCACCAGCCAGCCATGTCTTTGCCTTCAAGGGATTATGGGAGTGTAATTGGTTGCAAGCCATGGAAGTTGGCATTGATCCCGTCCACGCGTCTTTCCTGCACAGGTTTTTGCAGGATGAAGACCCCGCTGATGCCTATGGCAAACAGTTCCGCGACAAGGCAGCCAATACTGATATGCCGATGACGCAGCTTTTGCGTGAGTATCCTCGCCCCGACATCCATGTTGAAGAAACCGATTACGGTTTGCGACTGATTGCATTGCGCCATCTCGATGATGGACGCACCCATGTGCGCGTCACTAACCAGATATTCCCTGAGGCCATTTGCATCCCGATGTCCAATGAAATGACCATCACGCAATGGCATGTGCCGATTGATGATACCCATTGCTACTGGTACTCGATGTTTACCTCGTTCGGTGCACCGGTAAACAAGCAGTTGATGCGCGAGCAACGCCTCAAGGAACATCGCCTACCCGATTATGCACCCTTGAAGAACAAGCGTAACAATTACGGTTATAATCCGCATGAACAGGAAGGCGAGACCTATACCGGCATGGGGCTGGACATCAACGTGCATGATCAGTGGGCGGTGGAAAGTCCGGGGCCGATTTTCGATCGCACCAAAGAGCATCTGGGCACAACCGACAAGGCGATCATTGCCTATCGCCGCATGCTGCGAAAAGCCATTGCAGCGCTGGATGAGGGAGGCCATCTGCCGGGTTTGCCGAACGGGTCACCGGTTGATCTGTCAGGCCCGGTATCGGTGGATGCCATTGCACCTGATGCCAGGTGGGAAGGTATATGGCGCGAGGCCGATGCGCAAAGACGCTCGCAATGTGACTGGACGACGACTTCATGAGTGATGTGGGTCGTGAGGGGCTGGCTGTTCTGGCAGGCGTTGACAATGCAGCACGCCACGAAGCGTGTGAGCGCGTGCTGGCTCAGATTGACGAACACCGGTTGAACACTGTGCGGCTGGCATTTGCGGATCAGCATGGCGTCCTGCGCGGCAAGACCTTGATGGCCGCTCAGGCCAAGAGCTTGCTGGTCAATGGCAGTGCGATGACCTCAACCTTGCTTGCCAAGGATACATCGCATCGCACGGTGTTTCCTGTCTGGCAATCCGGCGCTGGCCTGAACATGCCCGAGATGGAAGGGGCAGGAGACTTCATGATCCTGCCTGATCCGGTCACATTCCAGGTGCTACCCTGGGTCGACGGGTGCGGCTGGATTTTGTGCGACTTGTATTTCCCTGATGGTCGGCCTGTGCCTTTTTCAGTACGCAACAAGTTGCGCGAAGCTGAAGCCGAACTTGCAAGACGTAACATGGGCATCCGCTTTGGCCTGGAAGCAGAATTTCATGTCCTGAAGGTAGAGGACTGGAACAAGCGCGCAAGTGATGCGACCTGGCCAGGTGCCGTGCCTGATGTATCGGTGATGACGCACGGGTATCAGTACCTCACCGAGCAACGCGGTGATGAGCTTGAGCCGGTGACGGAAATCCTGAGGCGCGCCTGTGTTGCGCTTGATCTGCCTGTGCGCTCAATCGAATGTGAGTTTGGACCATCACAGGTGGAATTCACGTTCGCACCCATGCAAGCGGTTGAGGCCGCCGACGCGATGACGCTGTTTCGCTCCATGGTGAAACAGGTGTGTCGGCGTCAGGGCCTGCATGCGACGTTCATGTGCCGACCACAAGTGCCGAACCTCTTTGCATCCGGCTGGCATGTGCATCAGTCTTTAGTGGATCTGGCATCCGGCAAAAACCTGTTCATGCCGAACGCCGCTGGAGAACTGTTGTCACAGGCAGGACTACATTATACGGGGGGATTGTTGAAACATGCCATTGAAGCAACGGTTTTTGCCACCCCCACGATCAATGGCTACAAACGCTACAAATCGTTTCAACTAGCACCTGATCGCGCGATCTGGGGTAGGGACAATAAAGGCGCGATGGTGCGTGCGGTTGGAGGGTTTGGTGATCCGGCAACGCGGGTTGAAAACCGTGCCGCCGAAGCTGCGGCCAACCCCTACCTGCACCTGGCAGCCCAGATATGGGCGGGGCTTGAGGGCATCGACAATAAGCGCGATCCAGGCCCTGCTGCTGACACGCCTTATGAGACGAGCGCTCCCATGCTGCCCACCAACCTGATGGATGCGGTCACCGCGCTGGACGGATCGAAACTGTTTCGCAAACGAATGGGCGATGGTTTCATCGACTACCTGGTCCATATCAAGCGCGCAGAAATTGCCCGCTTTTTGTCGGAAGTTACCGACTGGGAACAGAGCGAATATTTTGATGTGTTCTAGCGGTCAGGTTGGGATCCCTGGTTTCGCCCTTTACCGTCAAATAAAATGTCCAAAAACGAATGTATTGTTGCCGAGCTCAATTGTTGAGCTTATCGCATATTGTGGTATTGATTTGCTGACGAAATAAATTGGGTAACATGATGAACAGGCGGGATATCTTGAAGGCTGGGACCGCATTGGGATTGTGTGGCTGGATGAATACAACACTGCAGGCTGATACTCGATTGGGGCTACATGTGCCGGCCGAGGAAGACCCGCATGAACTCACTTTCATGCAATGGCCTGTAAACCGTCAGGTTCATCCTGATCGTGAATTTCTCAAAATTTTACAGAAAACGATTTCGGATATTGCAAACGCAATTTCCGAGTTTGAACCCGTCATAATGTTGGCAAATGGACCAGATCACAAAGACGCACGTAAAATGTTGTCTACCAGGGTGGACCTTTGGGATATTCCAACCGAAGACCTTTGGTGTCGCGATTCCGGACCCTTGTTTGCCAGGGCATCGGATAAAAAGCGGGTCGTCAGCCATATCCAGTTCAATGGATGGGGATCAAAGCAGGTTCACAAAAGGGATGGTTTGATCGCTGGCAAAGTTGCTGAAAGACTTGGTATGCAAGTGGTACCAAGTGGACTTGTCGGTGAAGCGGGCGGGGTTGAGCACGATGGACACGGGCTGTTGATGGCACATGAAAGTTCCTGGGTGAACAAGAACCGTAATCCTCGTCTTTCGCGCGATGAGATCGAACAGCGCCTGCTGAAAACCTTTGGAGCAAAACGCATGATCTGGTCGCCCGGCGTTTGGGGCGAGGACATTACGGATTATCATATTGACAGCCTTGCCCGATTCACGGGTCCGGGACGCGTTTTGATCAATCTGCCTGACAAGCCGGACATGAACGATCCATTCCATGTTGCCGCGATTAAAACGCACGACCGCCTGCTCGCAGCTGAACTAAGTGTCGAAGTCATTCCAGATCCAGTTTATCGGCGGGTCAAGAGCCTTGACTTCGTAGCCTCTTATGCAAACTACTATGTCTGCAACGGCGGCGTGATTGCAGCACAATTTGGTGACAAGGACGCCGATGCAAGCGCGGTCCGTGCTCTTGAGAAACATTATCCTGGACGTGAAATTGTGACACTCAATGTAGATGCTCTCGGCGAAGTCGGTGGTGGTATCCACTGCGCTACTCAACAATTGCCTGCAGCATGAACTGGTTTTCGAAAAATGCCGGGGCAATAGAGGCCGCAGCCGCCATAGCAACAGCAATTCTGGCGCTGGTGGCGCTCATTGGTGTGAAATATCAGTTGGACGCAGCGGATGACGTGCAACGGGCGCAATCGGCGCGCGAAGCCTATCGCTCCCATCTGACATTGGGGGTTGCCCACCCTGAATATGCTTTGCCTGAAGACGCGTGTGGATTGTTGAATGGCAGGCAGGCCGGTTCGTATGGGTCGTTTGTAGATCACTTGCTCTATTCGGCTGAACAAATGCTGGAGGTCGAGCCAGGATGGGAGACTACCTTTACTGAAGCGCTTGAGCCGCACGCAGCCTATGTCTGCACAGCTGAAAGCTCCGTTGGCAGCACCGAACGAATGAAGGTATTCCTTGACGGCTTCAGAGAAAAAACCTGCAAATCATCTCCAAAATGCCAGTGACTGATTGAGTTCGAAATTCTGACTTGATGAAGAACCGTGGGATACATTGCTCCGTCTGAAATGCACTCACCCAACCACATCCTTCGCCCGCGCAAAGGCCGTGTTGGCGGCGGGTACTCCGGCATAGATCGCCGTCTGCATCAGTACTTCGCGTATGGTGTCACTGGACACACCCGCCCGTACCGCTGCGGCCAGGTGAAGGTCAAACTCTTCCCAGCGTGACAGGGAGGCACAGATGGCCAGTACAAGCATCCGCCGCGTGGTCTCATCAAGGCCCGGTCTGGTCCAGATTTCACCCCACGCATACCGCGTAATCAGATCCTGAAAGTCGGCATTGAACTCGGTGCGCTTGCTGATTGATGCATCCACATACTGATCGCCAAGTGCGGCTCTTCTGCGCGCCATGCCAGATGTGAAGCGGGTGTCAGTTGGCAAGAAAGAGTTGTCGAGAAAGTCAGCCAATGCGCGGGTGAAATCAACCGGGCGCTCGGCATTTGAAATATGGGCTGCATCAATGATGATGTGTTGTGCGCCTTTTATTTCGCCTGCAATCAATTCCCCACGTGCAGGTGGAGTCGACTGGTCATGACGACCGGAAATGATCAAGGTTGGGGTCGTGATTTTCTTGAGATCATCAAAAACATCGACTTGCCTGAGCATGAGCGAGCAGCCCAGATAGCCCTGAGGATTGGTCTGTTCCAGCACATTCCTGAAATCACTGACGGTGCCAGGATCGCTTTCATGGAAGCTTTCGGAAAAGAAACGCCCAAGCACCATGTCTGAAATGGCTTTCATGCCGCCTTGCCGAATGAGGTTCATACGCTGATCCCACATTTCAGGTGGTGGGAAATGCGGTGAGGTATCAGCCAGCGTCAACGACATCAAACGCTGGGCGCGATGAATGCCAAGCCATTGCCCGGTAAGCCCACCCATGGACAAGCCGCAAAAGTGAAACGTCTTGAGACCAAGATGGTCTGCAATGCCCAGTACATCCTCCCCCAACCTTTCCAGTGGGTATAAGCCATCCGGTACATCCGATGCGCCATGACCACGTTGATCATATCGCACAACCCGGAAGCTGTGTTTCAGCGCCTCAGCCTGCGGTTGCCACATGAGGTGATCACAGCCAAGCGAATTGGAAAAAATGATCGCAGGCGCATCAGCTGGCCCTTCGGCGCGATAAAATATCCGGCACCCGTCATCCTGCATCACAAATGGCATGTCTTTTGTCCTTGTCCCTGTTGGCAGCGCTTTTCACTGTGGCTAATTGTTACTCCAGAGGTGGTCAAGAACAACCCCACATTTCACAATGGGTTTCCATGATCCCATGCTGTTTTAAACAGGTCGCCACGCGGTCAGATCATGGCTGATATCATTTGATGACTGGACGGATGTATTGGTGGCGGTTAGGTCATTCCTTGCATGATTTGAATAATGGATTTTTCACATGGCCATTCCCGCCAGTGCGCAAGCCCCGCAATCTGTCCAGCAGGAGAACCCGACCGCAGGCATCGCCTTGATGATTGCGACCGTTGCCATGTTTTCTGTCATTGACGTGTGCGCAAAATATCTGGTTGGCACAATGCCACCCATGTTCGTGGTTTTTGCCCGTTACGGCTTGTCCTTGATATATGTGCTGGCGCTGATGTGGTGGACGGGGGGCTTGAGTTTCCGCTCAAATCACCCGTGGTTGCAGTTTTTGCGCGGTCTCATGTTATTGTCGACCACGCTCTTGAATTTCATAGCTTTGCAGTATCTCAGGCTTGATCAGACGGCGGCCATTTTCTTCTCAAACCCGCTTTGGGTTTGCGCCTTGTCCCCTTTCCTGCTCGGTGAACGCATCGGGCCCCGGCGCTGGGCGGCTGTTATCATCGGCTTTCTGGGTGTATTGCTGATCATACGTCCGGGAGCAGACAGTTTTCATTGGGCAATGTTGTTGT
>JBAUGO010000530.1:0-2441 GCA_049679775.1 Anderseniella sp. | reverse complement strand
TGCGATTCAGGATTTTTCAGAATGTCTTGCGGTTTGCCCTGTTCAAGAATTGTACCTTGATCCAGAAACAGCACCCGGTTCGCAACGTGATAGGCAAAGCCAAGCTCATGGGTAACAACCAGCATGGTCATGCCCTCATCAGCGAGCTGACGCATTGTCTTCAGAACTTCGCCGACCAATTCAGGATCAAGGGCGGAAGTGACTTCATCAAAAAGCATCACTTCGGGGTCCATTGCCAAAGCGCGAGCAATCGCAACCCTTTGCTTTTGGCCTCCTGAAAGGCGAGATGGGTATTCATCAGCCTTTTCTGCGAGGCCTACCCTTTGTAGCTGTTGGCGGGCTTTTTCCTCAGCTTCTGCCTTGCTTCGCTTCAACACAATCGTCTGGCCTTCCATCACATTTTGAAGAACCGTCATGTGGGGAAACAGATTAAAATGTTGGAAGACCATGCCAATACGTGAGCGCAGGACACACAGATCGCTTTCACTATACTTCATGGTATCATTTCGGTTTTCGCCAACCATTTTACCCTGAAGATAAACCCGCCCGCTGGTTGGAATTTCCATGAAGTTCACGCAACGAAGCAATGTGCTTTTGCCTGAACCGCTGGAACCCAACAGAACAACGGTCTCGCCTTGCATTACATCCAGATCAATGCCGCGCAGAACGTCCAGACTTCCAAAGCTCTTGTGTAGATCCTCAATTCTGACGAGGGGTTGGGCAGCAGATTTATTCATTTAGTCGCTCCTTCGCAGCATGCGTTCCAAAACATAAGTGCCCTGGACGACCGGATAGAGAATAACAAAAAATATGACCGCAACGGCGGTGTAGGCTTCAATCGGATTGAAATTCAAATCCGCCAACAATTTGGCCTGATTGAGTGTTTCGACATAAGCAACAACAGAAGCAAGCGTAGACATCTTGAAGACTTCAATGCCGCGATTGGTCAAGGCTGGCAGAACCCGCTTGATGGCCACTGGTAAAATGATCCGCCGCATGGTTTGGGTCTGATTCATTCCAATAGCCTTTCCAGCCTCCCATTGACCCGGGTCGATGGATTGAATCCCGGCTCGATAGATTTCGGCCGAAAATGCCATTGTGTTAAGCGAAATGCCCAACACTGCTGCTAGGAATGGATCAACATCAATTCCGGTCAAAATCGGAAAGGCGTAGTAAAACCAGATTATTTGGACCAGAACTGGCGTGTTGCGAAAGACTTCAATGAAAATGGATGCTGGCCACCGCAAAAGTTTGGATTTGGAATATCTGCAAATACCGACGATCAAGCCGCCCGCCAGACCCAGAAATACGGTAATCAGAAATATGAAAACAGTACCCTTGATACCAACCCAAAGCACCGGCCAGTTATTGATGATGGTTGCAAAATCCCAATCGTGTCCCATGCTATGACACCGTGCTTTCGCCAGACTTCGCCAGCCTGTGTTCGATGTAGTTTGTCAGTTGGCTGAAAGTGAAAATCAGCACGAAATACATCAACGCCACAACTGTGTAGACTTCCAGAGGGCGGAATGTCTTTTGAGCAATTTCATTCGCCTGAAACATCAAATCTGCATAGGCGACAGTCGAAACCAGTGTTGTGGTCTTCAGCAGTTCGATAGAGCGTTCCATGAATGCCGGGATCATTCGTTTCACTGCCTGGGGCAAGATGATCCTTCGTAAAGACTGGCTTCGGGTCATTCCAATCGCCTTGGCGCCCTCCCATTGGCCCTTGTCAATTGAGATGATGCCGCCACGGAAGACTTCTGCAAAGAATGCTGATGACTGGATGGAGAATGTTACAATGGCTGCGATGAAGGGTGTCATTCGCACATCGATTAATATCGGTAACGCAAAGAAAAACCAGAAAAGCTGAACAAGAGGCGGCGTCGTTCTAAAGAATTCGACAATAAAGCCTGCAATGCCAGAAACGATTTTGAGACTTGAAAGCCTACATAATGCCAGTCCAAAACCGAGGGGGATGCCGAAGAGTAGTGCAAAGGTGGTAATTTTGAGCGTGTTTGCAAGGCCCAACAAAAGGAGGTCAAAATCGGAAAATACTGCCGCAAAATTCCACTCAAACAATAAGGCACCCTCCAATTCCCATGTTTTCCAAAAATCAGTTTAAGCAGCCGACACCATCTGTGAAGTTGCAAACTGCATCTCATCATGTTAACTAAAACGTTATGGCAAGCTTACGCAAAGATGTTGGACTTATTCGTAACCTGGTAACTTTTGAAGTCGCTGCGAGAACGCTGAACTTTACCCATGCTGCCCAGGAAATGGGTGTCTCACGCGTCGCCGTCAGCCGCCAAATCGCGGATATAGAAGCTGCAATCAATCAAAAGCTGTTCACAAGAAACCATCGAAATGTTGAATTGACGGCGGCTGGAAAATCGCTTGCTGCAAGCATTTCGCCTGCATTCAATATGATTTCGGACGGA
>JBAUGO010000529.1:0-3379 GCA_049679775.1 Anderseniella sp. | reverse complement strand
GGTCTGAATCGGTACCAGGTGCAGAGATCAGTACTTTCTTTGCGCCCGCTGTCAGGTGGGCAGATGCCTTGTCACGTGCGGTAAAAATGCCGGTACATTCCATGGCGATGTCTACACCTTCGCTCTTCCATGGCAGGTTGGACGGGTCACGCTCGGCAGATACGCGGATCCATCCGGTACCGCAGTTGATCATGTCACCCTTGACCTTGACGCTGCCGGGGAAGCGTCCATGAACACTGTCATAGCGCAACAGGTGGGCATTGGTTTCCACCGGGCCCAGATCATTGATGGCCACGACCTTTATGTCCTTGCGTCCCGATTCTGCTATGGCGCGCAGAATATTGCGCCCGATGCGGCCAAAACCATTGATAGCGACCCGTACAGCCATTTTTATCTCCGATGAAGTGCGGGCCATGCCCGGTATGTGATTGAGGTGATTTCGCTGCGTCTTATAAACCAAAGCAGCGTTTGGTCAATTGATTGGCCCGTCACGGTTAAAATGAGCGGGATAAAATGCCGCCAGACACGCATGCAGCGCGCTGAGAGCTTCATCACGCGACAGCCCTTGCGGTGTTTGGGCCAGCGCCAGCCACAGTCCGTCAGTCAATGCATTGATCACAAGCGCATTCGCCTTGCCGCTGAAGGCTTCAACCTGATCGCACAGCTTTTCAAGTGTCTTAAGATACTCAGCTTCTTCCTTGCCGTACATTTCGTCAAAGGCCGGACGAGATTGCGCTTCGGCCCAGAAACTCACCCATGCCTGCAAGGTGCGGAGTGTGCATATGTCTTCATGAAAGTCAGAACTGGTCATGGCATAGAGTTTTTGTGCCGGGCCATCTCCAGCCTGGGCAACAGCACGCATCCAGTTGTTTTTGTACTGCAGTACAAGATATTTCAACGTTTCAGCCAGCAATATTGCCTTGGACTCAAAATGAAAATTCACAATGCCAACAGACAATCCGGCTGCGCGTGATACGTCGCTAACTGTCAGGCTGGAAAAACCGCGAGTTGCCAGAACATCGATTGTTGCTTCTATGAGCTGGCGGCGGCGTACATCCCTGCTGGCCTTGCGTGGTGGCTTGCCAGTTACTTTACTCAAGGCTTGCGACCCCGAATATGGTGCGGGCAATGCTCTCCGGTCTTCAACACTTTCAACATCAAACCCCAGGTCTGTATATTGTGGTCAACAAGCTCCTTGCCCATTTGGGCGACGGCCTTCTCGTTCAGATCCCCTTTCAGCATTTCAAGCTCCCGTTTGGCCTGCTCATGGTACCATTCATTGCGATTGCGCAATCTGATATCCACAAAGCCCGCCTGCTCAAGTGCCTGTCGATATGCTTCGGGTGACGCCATGCCAAAATCAAGGTCTTCTGATTTCAGATACTCTATCATGTCATGTGATGGCTCACCATCATGCGAGGTCAGCCAGTCCGAAGCCACGAATATACCACCTGGTTTCAGCACTTTGAAAACATCCCTGGCGAGCGCCTTCTTGTCAGGGATGTGCACGATTGAGTCCTTTGAAAAAACCACATCAAACGTTGACGCTTCAAACGGCAATGGACCCGGCTCCACCAGCATCACCTCGACGTGACGCTCAAGGTTCATCTCTGCAACGCGCTGGCGCGCTGTTTCAATGACCGAGGCTTCCACATCAATACCGGTTACCTTGCCTGCGCCATGGTCGTTGACCAATAGACAATCGACCCCACCAGCTCCACACCCGATATCCAGAACGTGTTTGTCAACCAGGTCTTCACCGTCCAGAAGCCTCGCCAGTTCATCAGGGCCACCTGGTGATAGCCAGCCGCGTCCCCACAGCAGTTCCAGGAAACCGATTACAGGCTCAGGGTAAAGTTCTTCTGTCTGGTTCATGTCGTTGGCCTCAACGCACTTCCGATGCTTTGACAAGACTAAGTCAAGTGGCGGCAACATCAAGGATTTTTTGTTATTTTCAGGGTTGCAAGTCTGTTCTATCAGTTGTTTTATTGGCTAGGCTGGTATGCACGCATGGATATGGCGTGCCAAATTCGGGTGGGTAACTTTTGCTGAGCGTTGAGAAACTGAACAAGAGCTTCGGTGGGCTTCAAGCTGTGCGTGACTGCAGCTTCAAGATCAAGGAAGGCACGATCACGGGCTTGATCGGTCCGAACGGGGCAGGCAAGACCACAACCTTCAACATGATAGCAGGTGAGCTTGCGCCAACTTCTGGCAAGATCGTGTTCCAGGGTGAAAACATTGCCGGCCTGCCAACCCATAAGATGTTTCACAAAGGCATCGTTCGCACGTTCCAGATACCGCATGAATTCGCGAAGATGACCGTGCTTGAAAACCTGATGGTCGTGCCGTCACCACAACCAGGCGAGCATGTGTTCAACAACTGGCTGACACCTGGTGCCGTTCGCAAGCGCGAAGCCGAGGTCCGGCAAATGGCAGAAGATGCACTGGACTTTTTGTCCATATCGCACTTGCGTGACGAACTTGCAGGCAACCTCTCAGGCGGTCAGAAAAAATTGCTGGAACTTGGTCGCACCATGATGACCGATGCAAAGCTGGTTCTGCTCGATGAACCTGGTGCAGGCGTAAACCCGACGCTCTTGCTGAAGATACGCGACATGATTGAGCGACTGCGGCAGGAGCGCGGCTATACGTTCTGCCTCATAGAGCATGACATGGATATGATTGCCTCGCTGTGTGATCCGATAATTGTGCTGGCAGAAGGCACCGTCTTGATGGAAGGGTCAATGCAGGAGGTCCGGTCCAACCCGGACGTCCTGGATGCCTATCTGGGTGGTGGAGAGGAAGCAGCATGAGCCGCATACTCGAGCTGGACAATGTTATCGGCGGCTATGGTGACACACAAATCCTGCATGGTGTTTCGATGCACGTTGATGCTGGTGAAATTGTTGTCATCATCGGACCCAATGGAGCCGGCAAATCGACCGCCATGAAATCAGTGTTTGGTCTTTTGAAGCTGACCGGCGGCAAGGTTCTGCTTGATGCTGGCGAGATCACCAATACCCCGCCTGAAAAGGTGGTGCGCAAGGGTGTTTGCTATGTGCCGCAAACCGGAAATGTCTTTCCCTCACTCACCGTTCAGGAAAATCTTGAGATGGGAGCCTTTGTTCGTGACGATGATTTCAGGCCACGACTGAAGGAAATATATGACATGTTCCCGCCGCTTCTTGAAAAGCGCAACCAGCCTGCAGGCACCTTGTCAGGTGGCCAACGCCAGATGGTGGCAATGGGCAAGGCCTTGATGCTGGAGCCCAAAATTTTGCTATTGGATGACCCCACGGCCGGTCTTTCGCCAAAATATCGCGGCGAAATTTTTGAAACCGTCAAGATGATCAATCGCTCAGGTACCCCGATCCTGATG
>JBAUGO010000528.1:0-9093 GCA_049679775.1 Anderseniella sp. | reverse complement strand
GCAGAAGATGCCGACATGATCATAGCGGTAACCTTTGTTGATGAGGTGAACATGATGGCGTGCGAAGTATCAAAGGCCCTGTTCAATATACCGACACGTGTTGCTCGTGTGCGTGACCAGTCCTATTTGCAGCCACAGTACGCCGGACTGTTCTCGCGCGAGAATACTGCCATTGATGTCGTCATCTCACCAGAAGTTGCTGTGGGAGAAATGGTGCTGCGCAGGCTCGCATTGCCTGGTGCATTCGAAGCCATTTATTTTGCCGACGAACAGGTAATTACTCTTGGTATCAAACTGGAAGATGACTGCCCGGTTGTAAACACGCCCTTGTCGCAGCTGTCAGGCCTGTTTCCGGATCTGAAGGCGGTCGTGTGCGGCATCGTGCGTGATGGCAAGCTGTTTGTACCCAGATCCCAAGATCAGATGCTGCCGGGTGATCGGGCCTATGTGGTAGCTGATAAAAGTCAGGCCACGCGCACCTTGTCATTGTTTGGCCATGAGGAGCGCCCCGCAAACCGCGTACTTATCGGCGGCGGCGGCACCATTGGCATGTATGTTGCCAGAAAGCTTGAAGAACGTGAGCCAAATATCAAGGTGACTATAATCGAGGCCAACCTCAAGCGTGCCGAGGAGGTCGCCAATGAGCTCACCAATGCGGTGGTTTTGCACGGTAGCGCACTTGATTCAAATTTGCTGGAAGAAGCAGAAATTCGCCGAACGGAAACATATATTGCCCTGACCAACGATGACAAGGTCAACGTATTGTCTGCCATGCTTGCCAAGCAACATGGAGCGCGTAAGACAGCGTGTCTGGTCACTAACCTTGATGCCAGACCCTTGATCTCACCACTTGGTATTGATGGCTATATTGATCCGCGTTCGGTGACTGTATCCAGCATTCTGCAACATGTGAGGCGCGGCCGAATTCGCGGTGTTCACGGTGTTGAGGCGGGTGAAGGTGAGGTCGTGGAGGCAGAAGCGCTTGAAACATCACCAATGATTGGCAAGCCGTTACGTAAAGCTGAATTACCCGATGGCTTGCGAATTGGGGCAATTGTTCGCGATCGCGAAGTTATCATTCCAACTGGTGAGACCGAAATCCGCCCCAAAGACAGGGTGATCATGTTTGCTCTGCGCGACAAGATTGATGAAATTCAACATCTGTTCAGGGTGAGTATCGAGTATTTCTAGCTTGTAAAAATTGCCGCTGGTGATTTTGACTGGCTGTATTTATAGTTAAGGTGACGGTTGGTAAAATGTCTTGACGTGAAAAGGGTTCGGTTAGCGGCGGCCCACACTACAGCAAAAAGAAAAAGAGAGACCGAAATGGCCCAAGAAAAACAACAGAATTTACAAGATACATTTCTCAATACAGTTCGCAAAAGCAAGATTTCAGTCACTGTATTTCTCGTGAATGGAGTCAAGCTGCAAGGCGTTATCACGTGGTTTGATAATTTTTGTCTGCTATTGCGCAGAGATGGAATGTCACAACTCGTTTACAAGCATGCCATTTCAACGATCATGCCTGGGCAACAGATTTCACTATATGATGAAGATGACAGTGCTGAGTAATTTAACAGCATGAGCACCGAAACTGGCGGTGGCGTCGACTTTCAGATTGAAGGGCCCGTTGTTACACGGGCCTTTGTCATTCATCCTGACATAAAGTCGCGACAGATCAATACGGGATGGCGCGATGCCGGGGCCAAGCTTGAGGAAGCAATTGGCCTTGCATTGGCTATTGAGCTTGAAATTGCCCAGGCAACAATCGTTTCAGTGCCAAAGCTAAACCCAGCAGCCTTTTTCGGTACAGGCAAGATTGCGCAACTTGGCGAAGAGATCGAGGCTTCCGAAGCTGAAGTTGCGATATTGAATGTACAGTTAACCCCTGCCCAGCAACGAAACCTTGAACGAGCATGGAAAGTCAAGGTTCTCGATAGAACTGGTCTCATCCTTGAGATATTTGGTCGGCGCGCAAGTACCCGCGAAGGCACGCTGCAGGTTGAGCTGGCGCATCTTGAGTATCAGAAGAGCAGGCTGGTGCGGTCCTGGACACACCTTGAGCGTCAGCGCGGCGGGGCAGGGTTCATGGGTGGTCCCGGTGAAACCCAGCTTGAAGCTGACCGGCGTATCATACAGGATCGGATTACCCGACTTAAACGCCAGTTAGAACAGGTCATTCGCACCCGAACCTTGCACAGGAATAGCAGGGCAAAGGTGCCTTATCCCATTGTTGCGCTGGTGGGGTATACGAACGCTGGTAAATCCACCTTGTTCAACAGGTTGACGGGGGCCAACGTCATGGCAAAAGACCTGCTTTTTGCCACGCTAGATCCCACCATGCGCCAGATCGAGCTGCCGAAGGGGCGCAAGGTTATACTGTCTGATACAGTTGGATTTATTTCAGATTTGCCTACGACTCTGGTGGCGGCTTTTCGCGCTACACTGGAAGAGGTGCTGGAGGCTGATCTAATCGTGCATGTGCGCGATATTTTTCATCCTGAATCTGACGAGCAGGCAAGCGATGTGACTGCCGTGCTCAAGGAACTCGGTATTTCACCTGAACGGCTCAGCAAGGTGCTTGAACTCTGGAACAAGATTGATCTCGTCGACGATGACCGGCGCGATGTCTTGCGCGAGGAAGCCCACCGCAAGGACAATGTCATGATCGCATCTGCCGTCACAGGCGAAGGCGTGGATGAGTTGTTGGCGAAGCTTGAGGAAGAGTTTGCAGACGGTAATCCGATACTGGATATTGCATTGACTGCAGAGCAGGGCGCAGATCTGGCCTGGATATACGCTCATGGTCAGGTTCTTGATCGACACGACTCAGACGATGGTGAGATTAAGGTTAAGGCGCGCTTTGACAGGCGAAATGCAGGAGTAGCCCAAAAGCGATTAGGTGATCGTGTCAGACCCACTTAACCGGGCTTTTGGGTCTGCTTTTCGAGATGTCTGATCTCGTTCCAGATTTCATCCATTTCTTCCAGGCTTGCGTCATCAACTGTTCGGCCATTTAGTTTAAGTTGTTTTTCTATATAGCTGAAACGTCGGGAGAATTTTGCATTAGCGCCGCGCAGGGCGATTTCTGCGTCTATGTCCAGATGCTTGCCTAGATTGACCATTGCAAACATGAGGTCTCCATATTCCTCGGCTTGTTCGTGGGTGGACATTGTTTCACGAGCCTCAGTCAGTTCCTTGGCTTCCTCGACGATCTTGTCCAGCACCTGAGATATATCTGGCCAGTCAAACCCAACTTTGGCAGCTCTTTTTTGCAGTTTCAGCGCACGTGCAAGTGCGGGCAAGGCCGCTGGAATATCATCGAGTATGCTTGCTTGCAGGTGGTCTTGTTTGTCTTTGCGTTCCTGAGCTTTTATGCGCTCCCAAAAACCTTTGGACACACCGGCTGAACGGGCAGTTTCATCGCCAAAAACATGCGGGTGGCGGCGGATCATCTTTGTGTTGACCGCTTCCACAACATCCTCAAAGCTAAAATGCCCGGCTTCCGATGCCATTTGCGCGTGATAAGCTACCTGCAAGAGCAAGTCGCCAAGCTCTTCGCACAAGTTACTCATGTCTTTGCGCTCAATGGCATCAGCGACTTCGTATGCTTCTTCCAGCGTGTAGGGCGCAATGGATGCGAAATCCTGTTCCAAATCCCAGGGACAACCCGTAACAGGGGTCCGCAAGGCCTTCATGATGGCAATGAGCGTTGTCACTTCGCGTTTCGGCAAGGTTTCTGGCCCGGCCACAGGAGAACTGCTGTTGCCGATGCCACCATTCAGGCTGTCGGAGCCTTTGGTATTTCCTTTAGATGATCTGCCTTGATCCATACCTTGCATCCGTTTTTGCCTGCCATTGCTGACAAACTAGCATCGCATGGTAGCCGGAGCCATGATTGAACCTCGAATTTTTCGCCGCTGTCCACAAAATCACCATCCAGTACAAAAATTTCCAGTCCGTATGGCACGTCTAGTTGGATGGCGGCATTTGGCTGCCAGGTCTCAATGCGGACATCTTCGCGCTCATCATGAAAAAGCGGCACCACGGCAACTCCGGGACGATCAGCAGCGGGCAGGGAACGCATCTTGTTGGTATCAATACGGACATGGGTGCGATCTGCCAGATCAAACTGCCACAACTTGACCATGATCACACAACCCGCTTCAGAACCAGGTGTGTGGCTTGATTGTGGTGGGTTGCGGATATAGCTGCCAGCCGGAAAATCGCCGTGCTCATCCTGGAATATCCCGTCAAGTACCATGAATTCCTCACCACCTGTATGAACGTGGGAAGAGAATTTGCTGCCAGCAGCGTAACGCACAATGGACGTGGCCCGCGCAACTTCATCACCGATGCGGTCCAGCATTCTGCGATCAACTCCTGGCATTGGTGACTTGACCCATTCAGTCCTTTGGCCGTGCACGCTGGCCCGTTTGGAAAAATCTGCATTCAAGTTCATGGCAATAGGGCTCTCTCGGTAAGGAGGCTGGATACATATACAAAATTCGCATAATATATATTATGGAATATTATTATATGGCCAAACAGCAGTATTCTGGCATTTAGTAGTCAACGCCAACAATTCTGTATGTGCTGGTGTCTATATTGCCTTGCCAGAACCACATGGCAAGTAAAGGCTCTGACTGTGTGGTCATGGCATGTGGTTGATTGCTTGCATGCTGGATATAGCTGCCTGGTGGGCGCGGATGAAATGCGTCATCATCGGTTTGCCAAAGACCTGTACCGCTGACAACCAGATAGTCTTCAACCGCTTCATGCCAGTGACTGGGATAAGCCGCATCAGCCTGTTGCAGATAAAAACCGAATGCAATTTCGGTGTTGTGCACCATACCGGTTGGACCAGCAAGACGAACCACATCAAACTTGCCGACAAATGTGTCAGGCATTTCAAAGTTGCTTTGGGCCCAGGTTAGCTTGTCGCCGTGAGTAATCAGTAATTGCTGCAGCTTCGGAAAATGCGTCGCATTCTTGAGTGCGATATCCAGATCTCGTTTCATATGGCTCGAAACCGGTGATGGATCCTTGCAGATATCAATCTTGAGGTTGTCAATTTGTAATGCGATTTCTTTCGCGCCAACACTGCGCCAGGTGTTGGCATAGGCTTCATAAATCTCTTTCATTACGAAATCTCCAAACTCATCCCGTCATGGGCAGGAACAACACCATCAGGTAGCTCATTAAGCAGTGTCTGATAGTCCATATCAACATGCATATTTGTCAATATGGCGCGTTTGGGCTGCATTCGGTTGATCCAGCTCAAGGCATCATCAAGACTGAAATGGCTGGGGTGTGGTGTGCGCCGCAAGGCATCAATAATCCAGACATCAAGCCCTTCAAGATGCTTGACCGATTGATCCGGTACATCCTTCAAATCAGGCGTATAGGCCACATTACCAAACCGAAACCCCAACGCATCAATATCTCCGTGGCTCACCGTAAACGGCATGGCTGAGATACCACCCGCACCGCCATTTGTTGTCAGCAATTGTCCCGGTATGATGCTGTTGATTTCTACGATCGGCGGATATGACGATCCTGGAGGTGTCTGGAAGCAATAACTGAACTTGGATAGCAGCATGTTGGCTGTTTCACGTTCTGCCCAGACATTTACCCTGGAGCGCATGTTGATTGCCACCTGGCGCAAGTCATCAATGCCGTGGGTATGATCTGCATGTTCATGAGTGTACCAGACACCATCCAGCGTGGCTGCATTTACGCTGTTCAATTGCGATACCATGTCAGGTGTCGTGTCGACCAGGATTCGGGTGAGGGCGTCCCCTTCCCGCTTTTCCAGCACTATTGAGCACCGCTTGCGCGTGTTCTTTGGTTCATTGGGATCACACGCACCCCAGTTGTTGCCAATGCGTGGCACACCACCAGAAGAACCGCAGCCCAGTATTGTCAGCTTCAGGCTCATGCGTTCAATCCATAAATGTCCGGTCGAGGCACCTTATTGAACAAGCGGAAAAAATTGTCAGACGTAATACGTGCCATCTCGTCAACAGAGATACCTTTAACTTCTGCCAGGTGCGAAAGTGTATAAGCGGTATAAGCTGGTTCGTTGCTTTTTCCACGATAAGGCACAGGAGCCAGATATGGCGCATCCGTTTCAACCAGCATCCGGTCCAGAGGGCACAGTCGAGCAGCATCGCGAATACCTTCGGCCGTCTTGAAGGTCAATATGCCGGAAAACGACAAATATGCCCCAATAGCGAGGCCACGCTCTGCCAGCTCGATGCCAGATGAAAAACAATGCAGGAGCGGTTTGAATGCCCCCTTCCCCATTTCCGTTTCCAGAATTTCGGCTGTATCGCTTTCAGCTGAACGAGAGTGAATGATCAATGGCAATCCTGTTTCACGGGCAGCTGCGATATGGGTGCGAAAACTTTGTGCCTGAATTTGTCTGGGTGATTTGTCATAAAAATAATCCAACCCAGCTTCTCCCAGTCCAACGCATTTTGGGTGCTGGCTCAGTTCGATCAACTGGTCCGGTGTGATGTCTGTTTCCTCATCAGCATTATGCGGATGCGTGCCAACAGTGAAAAACACCTCATCGTGCGCTTCTGCAAGAGTGCGCAGTGTGTCGATATTTTTGACCCTTGTTGAGATCGAAACCATCAGATGAACGCCCGCTTCATGCGCCCGCGCAATGACACCGTCTATGTCTGAATGAAGGACATCAAAATCGAGATGGCAATGGCTGTCAACGATTGCAGGTTTCATGTTCAAGGACTGTTTCCTGTATCAGGCTTTTTCTTCTTCAACATAACGCGGAAACACACCTTCCGGTTTTGGCAAGATGGTTCCCGGTACCAAAGCTGCTTGCTCGATGTGGAAATGGCGTTTGTCTTGCGGCACACTCAACAAGTCCAGAAGGCGGCTTGCGCCATCTGGAATGAACGCTTGAGCAGATACAGCCACAACCCGAATGATTTCAGCTGTTGTGTACAAGACAGTGTTCATGCGGTCTGGGTCGGTTTTCTTGAGTGCCCAGGGTTCCTGGCCAGCAAAATAACGGTTCGCATCAGCAACCACCTGCCAGATAATCTCTAGCGCCTTGTGCAGGCGACATTGGTCAACCTCCACGCGGACTGCATCAAGAATACCATAGGCTTGATCCAGGATGGTCTGATCATCAGCGCTGAAAGCTCCATAGACAGGCACCTTTGCATCGCAGTTCTTGGCGATCATCGATAGCGATCTCTGCGCCAGATTGCCCAGGTCATTGGCCAGGTCAGCGTTCACCCGGTTGACGATGGCTTCATGGCTATAGTTTCCATCCTGACCAAATGGAACTTCGCGCATGAAGAAATATCGCACCTGATCCACACCGTACTGGTCAATCATGGACTGCGGGTCGACAACGTTGCCAACCGACTTGGACATTTTTTCACCACGGTTGAACAGGAATCCGTGGCCGAAAACTTTCTTTGGCAGCGGCAATCCGGCTGACATCAGAAACGCTGGCCAGTAGACAGCATGAAACCGCACAATGTCCTTGCCGATTATGTGTATGTCCGCAGGCCAGAACCTGGCACGCTCACCACCGTTCAGATAATCGGTCGCCGTGAGATAATTGGTCAACGCATCCACCCAGACATACATGATATGGCCTGGTGCATCAGGCACCGGAATACCCCAGTCAAACGTGGTGCGAGATACAGACAGATCCTTCAGGCCACCTTTAACGAAACTGGCAACCTCATTGCGTCGTTCTGTTGGCCCAATGAAGTCCGGCTGTTCTTCATAGAGTTTCAGTAACCGCTCCTGATAGGTTGAGAGTTTGAAGAAATAACTTTCTTCCTCCACCCATTCAACTGGCGTACCAGTCTTGATGGCTATTTTCTTCCCGTCGCGTTCCTCCAGCTCATCCTCGCCATAAAACGCTTCATCGCGAATCGAGTACCAGCCGGCATAGGTGTCGAGATAAATGTCACCAGAGGCCTGCATCTTTTTCCAGATTGCCTGCACAGTTTCGTAGTGGCGCTTTTCTGATGTCCGGATGAAATCATCATTGGAACAATTCAGCGCCTTTACCATCGCCTCAAACTTTGGGGCCATCTCATCAACAAATTCCGCTGGCGACTTACCCAGCTTGCTTGCTGTCTGTTGTATTTTCTGACCGTGTTCGTCCGTGCCGGTCAGAAACATCACATCATAACCGTCGAGCCTTTTGAATCTGGCAATCGCATCGGTTGCCAGCACCTCATATGCATGGCCAATGTGAGGAGCGCCATTGGGATATGAAATGGCAGTGGTAATATAGAATGTCGGCTTTGCAGTCATTTAATCTGTTAATCTCTTTCAGGCTCGTTGTGCCTGGTCGATAAGGTCAAACGCCTGCAACATGGTCAGGCGACGATCGAGGTTTAGGGCATTTGTTTCCCGAATGAAATGCCCGATTGAACTGTGTGCCTTTGCCAGAGCCAATCCCTTTTCAGAACTGCTCGCACTGCGCATGGCAGAACTTGCAGCAGCACCAATCCAGCTATCCAGCAATGAGCAGAAAACCGAGAACTTGTCATCTGTGCCACGGCCATACAATGCGTTGGCTATGGATACTCGCGCGCTCATGTCCAGACGACCAGCTTCAGCAGCTCCGACAAAACGTTCAAAAACGGCTCCAGCTCCGGTTTCGGCCAGTGACAATGCCAGGCCAGGCCTGCCACCAGCAAGGCTTGCATGCCGCACAGCTGACTTGCCAAGACGATCTGGCAATCCTTCCAGTACCGAGATTGTGTCATCCAGTGTCAACGGGCTCAAGGGCAGCTCAATGCAACGAGACCTGATGGTTGGCAGCAAGCGCCCGCGCTGATGGTTGACCAGAATGAAAACCGAGTTATGGGGTGGTTCTTCGAGCGTCTTCAGCAAGGAGTTGGCTGCGGCATTGTTCATGTCGTCGGCTGCATCAACTATAGCTACGCGCCATCCGCCAGCGGCTGCTGTCTTGCCAAAGAAACTGGTTGCCTTGCGGCTGTTGTCAACGCTGATGCCGGTTTTCAGCTTGCCATTCTCGCAAGCACGCTCCAGCACAAACATATCGGGGTGCGATCTCGCGTTTACTTGCGC
>JBAUGO010000527.1:0-6290 GCA_049679775.1 Anderseniella sp. | reverse complement strand
AATCCATGTGCAGCCAAAAAGGCTTGCAACCCCTGCAATCCATGCGCAGCGAAAAAGGCCTGTAACCCCTGCAACCCTTGTGCTGCCAAAGCAGCGTGCAATCCATGCAACCCTTGCGCTGCATCAGCTGCGGATGTTGAACTTACAAGCGATGAAGCCATTGCTCTGTATGATTGCCTCAAGCCCGTCATGGCCAAGTCCTACAGAGGTGGCGAGCACTGGGCAGCCACCAAGTGGAGCAAGTTCACCAAGGTATCAACACAACCATACACAAGTGCCACTCACGGTGGGCGTAAGGTTCAAAACCTCTCCAACAAGATCGGCCTGAAAACTTACAAGAAGTTTGAAGACATCAAAAAGATGCCTGTTGGTTCAACACTTGCCAAGCCAAGCTTCACGGTTGGTGCAGATGGTCAGGCAAACCTGGGCCCGCTTTTCATCATGGAAAAAATGGTCAAGGGCTTTAATGCTGAAACCGCTGACTGGCGCTATGCTGCCATACTCCCCGGTGGCGGCACAATGGGCGTTACCAACGGCGCGAACGCCACATCAGTTACCTTCTGCCATGAATGCCATGTATCTGGGGAAGACAATGACTACCTGCTGTTGGTTCCTGAAGAATACCGGGTGAAATAAGCTCCAACACCATTGGTATAATCAAGACAAGCCGGCGGGGAGGTATCTTCCTGTCGGCTTTATTTTGATCGGGCCTTGTAAAGAACAAACCCCATGAAAAGGCATCTTTCCATGACTTCAGTACTCACGTCTCACTACCGCAATTTTATCCTAGCGGTGTCCCTGTCCCTTTCCTTTTTGTGGTCAGCCGAGTTACAGGCGCAATCAACCAAACCGCTGCCCGCCTATGTTCTTGAGCAATTCGGACAGCCCCCAGCCGTGCCGAGCGGTCCTTTGCAGGATGATGTGAAATCCGCGGTTCAGGTTGGCCTTGTGGACAGCATTGTAAAATCGCAGTGGAATGAGAAACAAACCGCAGCACTGGAAATCATTGCAGCATCCAAAGACCCGCGCTTGGCCTGGCTTATCAGCGATGCCTTGCGGTTCATCCCGGACCCCGTTGTGAGTGCGGCGCTTGGCAGTGCAGCGTTCAAGTTGCTTGGCAAGGATGTTCAAACAGACAATCAATGGGGAGTGATCACTGATCATCTCATTGCCTGGGATATTCCTGCACCACCTGATTATCTGTCAGCAAAGCGCGACATATTCACGAGCATCCTGCCTGAATGGGAAAAGCTTTTTGTCGAAGGCACTATCGACTGGCGTCATGTGTCCTGGGGTGGTGTGCCCATTGATGATCGCAAGTACGACATGACGAATGAGCGCTGCAATTGCATCCCCGCAGCCGATAATCCTGAAGTGAGCAGTGCAGAAGACGCCACCTGGCTCAAAGACACTGATATCATCTTCGGCATAGAAGTTAATGGCGAATACCGCGCTTATCCGCGCCGCATCATGGAAGTGCGTGAGATGGTCAATGACACCCTCGGCGGCAGGCACCTTGGCATTCCCTATTGTACCTTGTGCGGTGCTGCACAAGCTTATTTTACAGACCAGTTGCCCGATGGCATCGAAAGACCGGTCCTGCGCACATCTGGTTTGTTGATCCGTTCCAACAAGGTGATGTTCGACATCACTACATACTCTGTGTTCGATACATTTCTCGGTACTGCGGTCACGGGGCCACTGGCTGAAAAAAACCTGACACTCAAGCAGGCCAGTGTGGTCACCTCCGACTGGGGCTCATGGAAGAAAGCCCACCCGCAGACATCAGTGCTTGTTGAAGCCCTGGCACTGGGGCGAGATTTCGACTTTCGCAATAACCGCGATGCCAACGGTCCGATCTTTCCGGTTGGAAATGTTGATCCGCGCTTGCCGATACAAGAAGACATCATTGGTGTCGTAACTGCATCTGGCAAACCGGTGGCGTTTCAGCGAACCAAGGCTTTCCTTGCCTTGAAGCAGGGTCGCGAAATAGCTTTCGAAAACGTCAGGCTGAAGCTTGTTGGCGGCGGCATCAAGGCAGTTGATGCTGATGGTTCTGATCTCGGCAGCCATGAAGCATTCTGGTTTGCCTGGTCACAGTTCCACCCTGAAACAGCTCTATGGGCGGGATAGGTAACGACTGACAGTGCTATCACACATTCAACAGCAGGAATTCGCGTTCCCAACTTGAGATAACCTTGCGATACTGCACCTGCTCTTCTTCCTTGACCGCCATGAAGGCCTCAACGAAGCGCTGGCCAAGTACCTTTTTGAGGGGTCTGGAATAATTCAGCTTTGACATCGCCTCATCAAGGTTGATCGGCAGGGAGCTGGCATAGCGATAGGCAGAACCCTCAATCGGATCTGTTGGTTTCAGCATTTCCTCCATACCGAGATATCCACACGCCAGTGAGGCAGCGATGCATAGGTATGGATTGGAATCAGCGCCCGGGATCCGGTTTTCGATCCGGGTATTGTCCGGGTCAGAATTTGGCAAGCGCAGTGGGGCGGTGCGATTGTCTATGCCCCAGTGGGTGTTTGTAGGTGCATCCGAATCCGGTACCAGACGGCGATAGGAATTGACGTTCGGAGCAAAAAAGCCCATCGCGGCGGAGGCATATCTCTGCAAGCCACCAACGTGTGCCAGGAATAATCGAGACGGCTTTGATCCCCTGCCCTTGAAAACATTTTTGCCGGTTTTGATGTCCAGCACAGACTGGTGCAGGTGCATGGCAGAACCGGCTTCATCCTGATGGGGCTTGGCCATGAAGGTCGCGAAGACATCATGCTTGAGAGCGGCCTGGCGTACGGTGCGCTTGAACAGGAACACCTGGTCTGCAAGAGCCAGCGGATCGCCATGGTTGAAGTTTATTTCCAGTTGGGCTGGCCCGCTTTCGTGCGAAATTGTGTCGATATCAATTTCTTCTGCCTCACAGAAGTCATAGATGTCTTCAACTATCGGGTCGAATTCGTTGGCAGCATCAATGCCATATGCCTGGCCCACCTTTTCGGCACGTCCGCTGGTGCCAACAGGCGCTTCCAGCGCGTAATCAGCATCAAGGTTCTTCTTGACGAGGTAAAACTCAAGCTCTGGCGCAACAACCGGTCTCCAGCCTCGCTCTTCATACTGCTTCATCACTTGCTGCAAGACAAAGCGCGGGGAAATATCAACCGGCTTGCCATCAAGATAAAAGCAATCGCATATCACTTGCGCAGTCGGGTTCACATGCCATGGTACCAGCTTCAACGTGCTGAAATCAGGCACCAGGTAGACATCACCGGATGCATCCGAAACGGGCGAGTCCTGCCAGGAATACTTACCCGTTACCGTAAGAATGAAAATGTCCTCAGGCAAGCGAAGTGATGTTCCTCCAAGACCTTTTAAAAACTTGTGCACTGGCAAAATCTTGCCTCGCGGTGTTCCTGCGGGATCAGGAACAAGACACTCAATTTCATCAATGTTATGTTTTTTGAACCATTCTTCGTATTGTGCTATCGACATGAAACACCATGAAATAAGCTGTCCGACAAGCTGACGACCAGAATGTCTTATCCTGCAAGCATAGCCTGAATGCTTGACGAAAAAAAAGCCCTCATTGACAATGGTCGTGTGCACATGAGCAACTACACATTACCCGCCTAATCAAACCTGAAGGTCTTTCATGAGTTCCAATACCAAGTCTGATAAAGAGGCGCTTGAGTTCCTCGCCGCCAATCCTGATATCGTTTCAATCGACATGCTGGTGCCGGACATGAACGGGATTCTACGTGGCAAACAGCTTTCACCTGAATACCTGCCGAAGCTTTATACAGACGGTGTGCGTATGCCAGGGTCGATCTATCTGCTCGACTGGACTGGCAGGAACATCGACGGTCTTGGTTATGGAAGTTCTGATGGTGACCCGGACTATCTTTGTTTTCCGGTTCCTGGCACGCTGTCACGCATCGACTGGGCCAAGCGTCCCTCTGCCCAGGTTCTTGCATCCATGGTGGATGTAAATGGCAAACCGCACTTTGCCGATCCACGTCAGATATTGTCTAATGTACTGGCCAGGTTTACCAACATGGGGCTTACGCCCGTCGTGGCGATCGAATACGAATTTTACTTCATTGATCAAAAGGCTGCTGCAAAGGGTGAGGTACGCCCTGCCCGCAGCTGCGAAACAGGATGGCGACCTTCAACCACCAACGTCTATGGGGTTGAAGAACTATATGACTTCGAATCCTTGCTCGATGAAATACAATTGGTGTGTGATACACAAAAGCTGCCTGCTGAAACCTTTGTCACCGAATACGCAACTGGCCAGTTCGAGATCAACCTGCATCACACTGCTGATGCCCTAAAGGCCTGCGATCAGGCGATCCAGCTGGAACGCTGTATCAAGTCGGTGGCCCGCAAACATGGCGTTATTGCCTCCTTCATGGCCAAGCCATTTACAGATCAGGCTGGTTGCGGTCTGCATATACACTGCAGCCTTCTGGACAAGGACGGCAACAATGTAATGACAGGTGAAATGGATGAAACCGTTCAGCGTCCAATCTCCGACACGTTACGCCATGCTGTTGCAGGCCTGTTGACCACGATGCGTGAAGGCATGGCAATCTTTGCCCCCAACGCCAATTCCTACAGACGCTTGCGACCTGGTAGCTATGCGCCAGTGCGCGGGCTTTGGGGTGGTGACAACCGCACGGTTCCGTTACGCATTCCAGGTGGTAGCGAAAAAGCCATCCGCATTGAACACCGCGTTGCTGGTGCTGATGCGAACCCCTATCTGGTGATGGCAGCGGTTCTGGCGGGTATGCACTACGGCATTGTCAACAAGTTGATGCCACCACCAGCCGTAAGCGGCTCCGGGTATTCATCAGAAGTTGGGATTGAGCTTCCAATCCGCTGGCCGGTTGCATTGGCTGCGTTCGATGAAAGCAATTTCCTTGATGATTATCTGGGCGAGGAATGGTGTGACTGTTATCTGGCTGCGCGCAGTTTTGAAGCAGAAAACCACCACTTTACGGTTCCACAGCTCGATTATGAATGGTATCTGCGCACCTCATGAATGATGCACCTCTCGACAAAACCACATATTATCGTGCCAGCGCCAACCGAACGCTGAATCTGCCCGATGCCAGCCTTGTTCCGGCACGCACCGATGTCTGCGTTATCGGGGCAGGTTTTACCGGCCTGTCGACAGCGCTTGAGCTTGCTCGTGCAGGACGCAAGGTTGCCGTTTTTGATACTGGCCCGGTTGGCTGGGGCGCAACGGGGCGCAATGGCGGGCAAATCTGTACCGGATTTTCACCCGGCATGGGCAAGTTTGAGAAGCAGCTTGGCGAGACCGACGCGCGCATTTGTTTTGATGTTGCCGAAGCTGGCAAACGGCTCATTGAGCAACGCATCAAGGATAATGCCATTGAGTGCGATCTGGCATGGGGCTTCCTGCATACGGCGTCCCGACCCGGCCACATGGATGAGCTTAAAGAGCTTCGCGACGAGTTTGAAAAATATGGCGTAAAAGACTGCACCATCTTGAGCAAGGAGCAGCTTGCCGACAAGCTTGGCAGCAAGGCCTATCACGGCGCGATGCGTGAGCAGGACTCCGGACACATGCACCCTTTGAATTATGCACTGGGGCTTGCAGATGCTGTCACAAGTCTTGATGGGCAAATATTTGAAAATACCGAAGTCGCCAGTCTTCAAGGCGGCACGTCACCCTCCATCACGCTTGCGTCCGGTCAGACAGTTTCATGCAACCAGATCGTGGTAGCCTGCAATGGATATATTGGTGCTCTGGTGCCGGGACTGTCACATCATGTCATGCCCGTTGCCAGTTACATGGTTGCGACCGAGCCATTGGGAGAAAACCGTGCGCGCAGCCTGATACGCAACAATGAAGCGGTGTGTGACAGCAACTATGTGGTCGATTATTTCCGCCTCAGCGCTGACAATCGCCTGCTATTCGGCGGACGTTGCAGTTATTCCGGCATTCACCCCAACGACCTTGGCGCCAATATGAAACCACGGGTCCTGAAAGTGTTTCCGCAGCTTGCAGATGTGAAGATGGAGTATGGCTGGGGAGGCTATATCGGCATTACCCATAACAGGCTCCCGGAAATGGGCCGTATTGATACGTCCATCTATTATGCTCAAGGCTATTCCGGTCAGGGCCTGGTCCTGTCTGGCATGTTCGGCAAACTCATGGCTGATGCCATCATGGGCGACAGTGCAAGATTTGATGTGTTCTCCCGCATCAAGCACATGGCATTTCCAGGCGGTGCACTGCGCAGGCCTGCAC
>JBAUGO010000526.1:0-9071 GCA_049679775.1 Anderseniella sp. | reverse complement strand
GCACTCGGTTTTGATTGCCTTTGCCACAACAGACTGCAAGTTCAGCTTCGGAACTTCCTGGGCTTGTGCCCTCGCATAACCAGAAATGCAGTCCCGAAACGCAAACACCTTGGGGTTGCCTTCGGTTTCCCACCATTTCGCTTCGCTGATCTGTTTCGCTTTTTTAGAAGGCTTTGATGCTGCCTTTTTGACTGGGGCAGGATTTGCCTGCTGAACAGGTTCCGGTTCAACGAGTTGAACAGGCTCAGTCTGTGGAGGCAATTGCACTTCTGGTGTTGTTGGCTGGGCAATATTTATCGACTTGTCGCCCACGATTGCTGGTGTTTGCTGAGCAGGTATCTCATTGGCACCGGTTGGCTCATTACCAAAAAACTTTGTCAAACCCAGAGGCTTTGGAGTTGTCACACGCTCATGAGTTGAGCGATCAATTGTATCTGCCATGGCAATGGGTGCGTTCAAAAACCCCGCAAAAACCGCCATTGTCAGTACTGATATTCTATAAATCATGAGGTGCCTCCTTATTGGCGCCCAGCTTGTTCAGCATCACCAAGAAACAGGCAATAAAATGACGACAATTTGGTTAGCAGCAATATTTTTTCCATGGCTTCAATGTCTTACGCTAGGCAAACATCATCAATCATTTGTCGCAAGCCTGTTGCACTCAGCAATTTGGCCATAATATCACGGTTCAAGCCTTGCCATGAAACGGGCAAATCTGAGCGCTCCTTCTGGCCAGGGACCATGGCCTGACTGCGTATTCAGATGACCTGAGTCACCTGCATCTACCAGCTCAGACAACCACTTCAACGCAAGCTCCTCTGATGTTGCGAAGTCGCACGTCTCATCTGTTCGGCTCGCAACCAGCATTGATGTAAATGGCAAAGGGTCCATTGGAAACCCAGCAAAGCCATTATCAATTTCACACTCGGATTCCACCCACCGTTTTGAAGGTGGCGCAACCAGAAAACCTCCAACAACCTTGCCTGGAGGAAATTCCGAAGCCGCATGTGCTGCTGCAAGAACTCCAAGCGAATGAGCAACCAGCACGACCGGTTTATCGGCCTTGCTTACGGCACCGATCAAGGCATCCACCCACTGCGGCAAGACAGGTGCGTCCAGGTTGGGCATAACAACCCGCCTGGCAGACTTCATGCCCTTTTCCCAACGTGTCATCCAATGAACAGGACCGGCACCGGACATTCCCGGCACCAGCAAGATATTGGCATCTGCTGCCTTCATAATCGCACCATGCTATTACATGTTGGGATAGTTTGGACCTTCGCCACCTTGAGGCACTGTCCAGTTGATATTCTGGGAAGGATCCTTGATGTCACAGGTCTTGCAATGAACACAGTTCTGAAAATTGATCTGGAACTTGTCCTTGCCGGCCTCATCCTTGACGATTTCATAAACACCCGCAGGGCAGTAGCGTTGGGCAGGTTCGCCGTAGATAGGCAGATTTTGCGCCACTGGAACCGATGCATCCTTCAAGTGAAGGTGTGCTGGCTGGTTCTCGTCATGGTTTGTTGCCGAGTAGGCAACATTGGTGAGGCGGTCGAATGACAGAACACCATCGGGCTTTGGATACTCGATAACAGGATAATCCGAGGCCTTGCCAGTGGAGTCTGCATCTGTCTTGTCGTGCTTTATCGTGCCAAAGAATGAAAAACCGAAGAGTTGGTTGGTCCACATGTCCAAACCACCCAAAGCAAGCCCCCCAATAAGCCCAAACTTCGACCACAGCGGCTTTACATTACGGACCTTTTTCAGGTCTTCA
Organism: Anderseniella sp.; assembly: GCA_049679775.1. GTDB lineage: Bacteria > Pseudomonadota > Alphaproteobacteria > Rhizobiales > Aestuariivirgaceae > Anderseniella. The sequence goes on along the minus strand of JBAUGO010000526.1, from coordinate 7,294 downwards.
GCAATTGGTGACCTGTCCCAGGCAGCTTGATATTCAACCAGTTCATCGCCTTCGCGACCGGTCGTGATAGCAGAAAAAGCCGCGTTAGCTGCCAGCATTCCAGACATCATTGCATTATGGCTACCCTTGATGCGAGGCACATTCACCATGCCGGCAGAACAACCGATCAGAACACCGCCGGGGAAAGACAGCTTGGGCACCGACTGATAGCCACCTTCAGTGATGGCACGAGCGCCATAGGCCACACGACGGCCTCCTTCAAGAACCGGTGCAATCAGGGGGTGATGCTTGAAGCGCTGGAATTCCATGTAGGGAAACAGATGCGGGTTCTTGTAGTTGAGGTGAACCACGTAGCCGATTGACACCATATTGTCCTCAAGGTGGTACATGAATGATCCACCGCCGGTCTTTGTATCGAGCGGCCATCCCATGGTGTGGGTAACCTGGCCGGGTTTGTGGTTCTCTGGCTTAACTTCCCAAAGCTCTTTCATGCCAATTCCGAATTTCTGGGGGCTCTTGCCTTCGGACAGGTTGAATTTCTCGATGAGCACTTTGGCAAGTGATCCGCGAACGCCTTCACCGATCATCACATATTTGCCGTGTAACTCCATGCCCGGCTGATAGTCAGGGCCGGGTTTTCCGTCCTTGCCGATGCCAAACACGCCCGCAACAACACCCTTGACCGAACCGTCCTCGCGGTAAACCAGATCGGAACAGGCAAAACCGGGATAAATCTCAACGCCTTGTGCTTCTGCCTGCTCGGCCAGCCAGCGGCACACATTGCCAAGTGAAACAGCATAGTTGCCATGGTTGTTCATGAGAGGTGGCATCATGATATTCGGCAAGCGAAGCGCACCAGACGGCCCAAGCATATAGAACCGGTCTTCGTTGACCTGAGTTTTTAAAGGTGCTCCCTTTTCCTTCCAGTCCGGGATCAACTGATTAAGCGCGACAGGATCCACAACTGCGCCGGACAAAATATGCGCACCAACCTCGGAACCCTTTTCCAGAACGCAGACAGAAATTTCCGAGCCCTTTTCTGCGGCCAGTTGCTTAAGCCTGATTGCAGCAGACAGACCTGCTGGCCCCGCCCCCACGATCACCACATCAAACTCCATGGCCTCGCGTTCCATTGCAATTTCCTCATTCATGATGCCATTTCCCTACCTAAATCAAACTGGCGTGTTGTTTATGGTGTTATAGAGAACTTGTCACCAGACGCAATCCGTTCCACAAGTATCCAAACTCGTCTGATTAATGATTTAAAGCTTCCTCGTCACCATGATCACATCTGCCGATATTGAAAGAATTACCCAAGCCCTTGACTGGTATGCCGACATGGGCGTGGATGAGGCCATTGGAGATGTGGCTATTGATGCATTTGCTCAAGCTGCACTTGCCCAGGAAGTGGCCTCGAGCATGCCATCCCGGCAAAAACAACCAAGCCCAACCGAAAAAGTGCAGCTCAACAGACCCGACAGAACAGCGAACCCAAATCAATCTCGCCCGGTTACACGCCAGCCTGAGCCTGCCAACATCATGACCACGGAACAAATCGAGTTATTGGCGCAATCGTGCGCTGACATGAATGAACTTGCCCAAAGGCTGGATGAATTCGACGCCTGTGCGTTAAAGCGTACGGCAACACAGCTATGCTTTGCTGACGGTATGCCTGGTGCGCATCTCATGATTATTGGCGAAGCTCCAGGACGTGAAGAAGATCAACAAGGAAGACCGTTTGTAGGTGGTGCAGGAAGGCTTCTGGACAAGATGCTTGCCTGCATTGGGTTGGATCGGGAAAGCGACGATCCAGCAAGCTCTGCACTCATGACAAATATCGTGTTCTGGAGACCACCGGGAGAGCGCCCGGCAACAACTGCAGAAATCGCAACCTGCCTGCCCTTTGTCCGAAGGGCAATACAACTTGCCAAACCCCGCATCGTGGTGACGTTGGGAGCTGCAACAACAAATGCACTGCTGGGCACGTCTGAAAACATCACCCGAACAAGGGGTAAATGGCACAAGCTCACAATAGCTGACGATAGTTTTGACGCCTTACCCATGGTGCAGATTTCACAACTGAGCAAATCCGTTGCGACACGGAAGATTGCCTGGCAGGACCTGCTGGCGATCAAGGCAAGGCTGGATATGCAGTCTTAATCGTCATAACCTACCAATGCCTGGAATAAGTTTCAGGAATGCCTCAAAAATAAATTTTAAGTTTTTTAACAACAGCAGTCATGGATTGAATTATCCTTAGAGGAATAATTTTTTAATTATGCATTGACTCGCTATCAATAATATTCAAAATGAAATTTTTATTGATTGACAATTGCTTAGGTGAAATTACACTTAAATTTGCACTCAAGATAGAAGCCAATAAGTTGTGTCTTAACTCAAGATCATAATTGCATTCTCATTCTGAATGAACCATTATTCAGAATGGAAACCAGCCTTTTTATGAATGACAGCGCAAATGTCCCGCATTGATGAATCAAAACCGTTTATACCAGTGCGAATTGCAGTTCTGACTGTTTCAGACACCAGAACACTGGAAAACGATAAATCAGGTGACACACTCACCAGCTTGCTCTCGGATGCAGGTCATCATCTTAGTGCGCGCTCCATATGCAAGGACGATATTCGCGCCATTCGCTTACAACTGAAACGATGGTTCAAGCGTGATGACACGGATGTAATCATCACCACGGGTGGCACCGGCCTCACAGGTCGCGATGTCACCATTGAAGCTGTAAGGCCATTGCTGGACAAAGAAGCTGATGGTTTTGCCACGGTTTTCCATATGATGTCGTTCAACAAAATTGGCACATCGACAGTTCAGTCAAGGGCAATGGCTGGCGTGGCGCAAGGCAAATACGTTTTCTGCCTTCCCGGGTCACCGGGCGCTTGCAAGGATGGCTGGAACGAGATTCTGGTGAAACAGCTCGACTATCGCCATCAACCTTGCAATTTCGTGGAAATCATGCCGCGGCTGGACGAACACCTGAAGCGCACAAAAGGCTGAAATTTGAAGGTGCTTCAAGCAAATGTGATCCATGTGACAGCGCCTTCGGTATACCCTTGTGATACGGCATTGAATTGCTCGACCCACATCCAAAGCAAGGGGAAATTTCATGACACAGCTAAACCTATCTCGCAGAACACTGCTCGCTGGAGCAACCGCAGCTCCCTTGGTTGCCCTTACCAATACGCAAGTTTCAGCCAAGGCCTCTCTGGCAGAAGCAATTGATCGACCATCCCATCGCCGTTTCAAGCTGGGCGAGTTCGATCTGACGACCATCAATGATGGCGCGATTGCTCTGGAAAATCCGCAAGACATCTTCGGCATAAACGCATCCAAGGAAGAGTTTGAAGCTCAAGCCAAAGCAAACTTCCTACCAACAGATAAATTGCAGATCAGTTTCACACCCGTCATCATCAATACCGGCAATGAGCTGGTTCTGTTCGACACAGGCAATGGCGATGCACGCATGCCCAATGCCGGGCACCTGATCCACCATAGTTTGAAGGCGGCTGGCTACTCGGCCGATCAGGTCGACAAGGTGATCCTGACCCATTATCACCCTGACCACATTGGCGGACTGATGTCAGACAACAAGCCGGTATTTCCGAATGCAACTTATGTTGCAGCTGCCAACGAGCATGATTTCTGGTCAGCCCCAGAACGTATGTCGGGCGGTACCGAGCGTGTTGCCAAGCTGACCGAGAGCAATATCAAACCACTCGCCGACAAGATGACCTTCATCAAGGACGGCGATGATGTTGCCCCTGGCATTCGCGCCATTGCCGCCAATGGCCATACTCCTGGTCATACCGCCTATTCAATCGAAAGCGGCAGCAAGCGCATCATCATTGGCGGTGACTTTGCCAATCAGCCATATCTGTCCATTGCCAAGCCTGAGTGGCATGTGAAGTTTGACATGGACAAGGATGGCGCCGTTGCTACCCGCAAGAAACTGCTGGACATGATGGCTACGGATCGGATCCCGTTCACCAGCTACCACATGCCGTTTCCGGCAGTGGGTTATATCGACAAGCGTGTTGATGGCTCATATCATTATGTGCCAGTCAGCTATCAACTTGATGTCTAGTTTTGCCTGATCCAGTTTCGGTAGCTTGCAGCATCATCAATGTCTGCAAGCTGCCGCACCATTACTGAACTGGCGCCATTGAGATTGACCATCGTGTCAGCCAGTGCATATTGCGTTGACCAGCGCACATTCGAAAACAATTTCATGACACTGCGCTTTCGTGCCTGCCCTACCATCCAGTAGCCACCATCAGGTGCGGGACCAAAAACCGCATCATGGCTGCCAAGGCTCTTAAATCCGTCAGCAATATCTGCGCACTCGATATCAGGAATATCGCTGCCGATAATCAACACCGGTCCCAAGGGCAGCGTATCAAACATGCGTTGCATTCTCGATCCCAGATCGCCCTGACCCTGATCTACCACCGTCACATTCTTCGGCCATATACTGGCATGCATTTCGTGTATGCCTGACACAGCAAGCCAGGTTTGCCAGCGTGGATCAGCGGATAGTCGGCGCACAGTATTGCCCAGCATGACGCGATAAACACGTGTTGCCTCCATGGCACCAATTTCTGCACCAAGCCGCGTCTTGACCCTGCCAATACGCGGTTGTTTTGCCATGATCAGCAAATGTTGCGTCACACGCGTCACTCGTAAAACCTCGCAATTTTTTGTGGTGATACACCCACCGACCACAGAGCAAGGCAGAACAGGTTTCTAGCCATTCTCCTTGCATAACCTTCACGCAAATACTTGGAGGCAGATGTAATGGCCCGCGCATCGAGATAGGTAAGCCTGTTGCGTCCAATACGCCTGATAATGTCCACATCCTCCATCAGTGGTATTGGCAGATAGCCTCCAACCTTATCATATAATTGCCTCGATATCAGCAAGCCCTGATCTCCATATGGCAGAGCCAACCACTTACACCGCCAGCGCACGATTGCTTCCAGTCGTCGCGCCTGGACCGTTCCATCATCAAGTGCAAATTGGAATACGGCAGCATTCTCATTACTTTCCATGTGGTGTTTCACAACCTTCTCCCAACCTTCATCCAGCTCCGTATCTGCATGAAGAAAGAGCAGCCAATTGCCCTGGGCTTTCGTCGCACCCGCCGCCAGTTGCGTACCGCGTCCAGATTTCCCAGACACCAGTGTTACACCCAATTCGGCAGCATCAGGCAAGGTACGCGAACCCCCATCAGCAATAATGATTTCACCAATACCGGCAATATCTGCCCCCTTTTGCAAAACGGCAATTGTGCGAGCCAGTGCAGCACCAGCATTAAGCGTTGGAATGATAACAGTCAGCATGATGTTCGCGACAATAGCGATGCTCGCGACAAGAAGGAACACACCAGATAGCAAATTTTGTTCTTGTTATGTTCTTTGCATTCCTATATGCTTTTCCTATGACAGCAACCGTGTATCCATCCAGGCTCGACCTTTCAAGCAGCCCTCAACCAGCGCCCGCCATGCCGCAGGTGATCGCACGCGGACGTGGCGTCGGAAGTAATGAAACGGGTCGGTTTGAGGCACTCAAGAGGTCTGCTTTTGATGATGGCTGGGCCAATGACAATGAAGAAATCCCTACTCTCAAAACCCATGTCACGGCTGAAAGCGCACGCACGATCATTGCCCGAAATACCTCTCCCGACATTTCGTTTGATCGCTCGATCAACCCATATCGCGGTTGCGAGCATGGCTGTTCATATTGTTATGCCAGGCCAAGCCACGCCTATCTTGGCATGAGTGCGGGGCTTGATTTTGAAAGCAAGCTGTTTGCCAAGACCAACGCGGTTGAACTATTGCGCAAGGAGCTTGGTGCCAAAGGGTATTCTCCGGCCACCATTGCACTTGGTGCCAATACAGACCCCTATCAGCCGATTGAACGGCAGTATCGGCTAACCCGTGAAATCCTGAAAGTGTTGAACGAGACCAGCCATCCTGTTGGTATTGTCACTAAATCTGCTCTTGTGACGCGCGATATCGACATCCTCAAACCAATGGCTGAAAGAGGTTTGGTGAAGGTCGCATTGTCCATAACCACACTGGACCACAAGCTTGCACGCCAGATGGAGCCGCGCGCTTCAACACCAGGTAAAAGACTGCAGGCGCTCGAACTCCTGTCGCGGGCGGGTATCCCCACAGTTGTCATGACGGCACCTATCATCCCCGCAATCAATGACATGGAGTTTGAAAAGATCCTCGGCGCGGCACAGGTGGCTGGAGCGCGTGAGGCAGGGTATGTATTGTTACGCTTGCCACATGAATTGCGAGGCCTGTTCAGGCAATGGCTTGAACAAGAGTTTCCCGACAGGGCAAATCATGTAATGAACCTGGTGCGTGATATTCGCGGAGGACGCGAAAACGACCCTGAATTTGGCTCTCGCATGACCGGTCGTGGTCCTTATGCCTGGCAGATCGGGCGCAGGTTTGAACTTGCCTGCAAGCGGCTTGGGCTGAACAGCTCAAGGCTGAAACTGCGCAGTGACTTGTTCAATCGCCCGGTGCAATCTGGAGAGCAGCTTTCCTTATTGTGATGTGTTTCGCTATGGTCTGTTTCCATGACGATTCGCAGTAACAACAAACCTGACTTTTCTCTTGAGCTCGAGAGCCTGGCTGGCTCTGGCAAAGTCATCTGTGGCGTGGACGAGGCTGGACGGGGACCTCTGGCAGGGCCTGTCGTGGCTGCCGCGGTTATTCTTGATCCTCTAAAAATACCCGCAGGCCTCAATGATTCCAAAAAACTCTCTGAAAATGTCCGCAATGCGTTATTTGCCGAAATTCTTGCCAAGGCGGAAGTGGGTGTAGGCCTCGCTGATGTCGCGCAGATTGATAAAATGAACATTCTGCATGCCTCAATGTGGGCAATGGCTCAGGCAATCAATGACCTACCCGTGAGGCCTGATCTGGCGCTGATCGATGGCAATAGAAAACCTGAAACAGCTGTCTCCTGCAAAACCGTCGTCAAAGGTGACAGCAGGAGCTTGTCAATTGCGGCAGCCTCCATCATTGCAAAAGTCACCCGTGACCGGATCATGACAGCTCTTGATTTCAGGGAACCTGTCTACGGGTTTGCCCGCCACAAGGGGTATGGCACCAAATTTCACCTTGAAATGCTGGCCCTGCACGGACCTTGTTCCCATCATCGCCGTTCATTCGCGCCTGTGCGTGAGGCATTGGGCAAACCGATCCGTTAACCATTTATTAAGAATTTGATTCACGCGGAGTCTCGCGT
>JBAUGO010000525.1:0-4580 GCA_049679775.1 Anderseniella sp. | reverse complement strand
CCATCAATACCTCCATGCCCCGGATCCAGTACAATAACCGGCTTGGCATTAGGCGTTTCTGGCGCTTTTTCTTCATGACCAGCTGATTGGGAATCAGGCTTCGGTCTTGGTTTTGGCACAAAGGACGATTGATCTGCCTCGCTGGAAGCTTGCTGATCTAATGGCATAACACCTTCACGCGCCAGCAGGGCAGCCAATGTATCAGGTTGCTCAACCGATATAGCCTGTTCGGTTTCGCTAGCAGTTTGTTCCGCAATCTCCGGCGATTGTGATGCCTGTTCGGGTAATTCATTAGCCTTGATGCGGGCGAAAGTACGTTGATCGGTTTGCACCATGTCTATGACCATACGTGCGGGCTGGCCGTTTTCAGCATTGAGCACAAACGATTTTTCAATAAGTACAGGCCCTGTCGTATCCAGTACGATACGGGATTTACCCGGCTCTAGCAGGCCAAAGCGATATGACTTCACCAATCCCTTGCCCTGATCGCCGCTATCAGGGGGCAGAATGAATCTCACACCTGGCATGTCTACAATCACGCGATAGGGGTCGCTGACGACGTATACAGAGTAACTGAGAGGCGTATCGAGATCAGCCACGAATCGAGTGCGCGAGGCATCTCCAGCGAGGCGAGCGTCCCTGATCTCAGCCAGTTTTGGTTGAGCAGCGTTGACTGGAATGGGTGATAGAGCAAGATGGATAAAGGCAAGCATGACAAAGGCTGCTGCCACCATTGGCCAGCCTCGTTTCAACAGCCTGATGATCGCTGAAAACGCCTTTACCGCTTGATTACGCATCCCCACCCTTCGAATCGTCACAAGTTTGAGAATGAATACTATAGAAGTGTTGGTTAACCACTCGTTTACAGTTACGTCATGGTTATTCGATGACGTTGCGTAAAAATACAAACTGCCTATTGCGTCGATTGTTATCCGCGAGTACAACCAAAAATGTCCCCAGAGTGCGCAAATCAATACCGATGAGAGGTATGTCGCACTGGACGGGTGTTGATTTCTTAGCGTTCAGCAAATTCCGGGCTGCTTTAAAGCCATTTTGATGAACTGCAAGTGTCTCCGCCGAGGTATACGGGTCACGATGATCAACTGGTCAGCGCGATGCCCCTAACCTTATGCGGTTAAGTGAACCGTTCTGCGCCAATAATCAGGCGCGAACATCTGTTGGAAACAAAGTATGAGCGCGGCAAACATACAGACCACCCGGTTCCCGCTAAATAGCGGTGCAGCCTGTGATGTGTCTGGCCCAGTTGGCAATCTGCGCGCCCATTCTGATTACTCCCGTACCATGACCCGCAATCGGACAGAGGCGCCGCCCGGAGCGCTGCCTTGCCGATCCAACCTGTCATGTGGCGGCAAGGAATTGCCATTATGGCCAGCAAAATGCTTATCGATGCAGCGCACCCGGAAGAGACCAGGGTTTGCGTTGTCCATGGGAATCGTATTGAGGAATTCGATTACGAATCCGCCTCCCGCCGCCCGTTAAAGGGCAATATCTATCTCGCCAAGGTCACCCGTGTAGAACCTTCGCTGCAAGCCGCGTTCGTTGAATATGGCGGCAATCGGCATGGTTTTCTCGCGTTTAGTGAAATCCACCCCGATTATTATCAGATCCCTGTAGCTGATCGTCAGGCACTTCTTGAGGCAGAAGCTGAAGATGCTCGCCTTGCTCGCGAGGAAGAAGATGACGAAGGCGAACGCAGGAACGCCCCAAAACGCAAGCGTTCACGCTCTGCCCGGTCAAAAGATGACAAGGTGGCAAGCGATGAGATTGTCGATCAGGTAGAGGTCGATGGCGTCGACGAAACCAATGACGACCAGTCCGATAGCGACGACGAAGATGCTGAAATGTCAGCTGCTGAGAGCGAAGATGATGACGACAACAGCGATGAAGCTGATGCAGACGAAGACAATTCTGATAACGACGATGAGAACGATGAGGATGAGGATACTGTAGAATCTGTCGGAGACGAAACCGGCGAAGAAGCAGCCCCTACCCCGCGCAAACGCGCACCGCGCCGGACGTATAAAATCCAGGAAGTCATCAAACGCCGTCAGGTTCTGTTGATCCAGGTTGTAAAGGAAGAGCGTGGCAACAAGGGCGCTGCGTTGACGACTTACCTGTCACTGGCCGGCAGATATTGCGTGCTGATGCCTAACACGGCTCGCGGTGGTGGCATTTCGCGCAAGATTACAGATGCAGCAGATCGCCGTCGTCTCAAGGAAGTGATCAAGGAAGTCGAAGTGCCTAAGGGCATGGGACTGATCGTGCGCACAGCCGGGGCACAGCGAACCAAAACCGAGATCCGGCGCGATTATGACTATTTGCTGCGCATGTGGGAATCAGTCCGTGAGTTGACCCTGAAGTCTGCGGCACCCACACTGGTCTATGAAGAAGGCAATCTGATCAAACGATCCATTCGTGACCTTTATTCCAAGGATATCGATGAAGTCATCGTTGAGGGCGAACATGGCTTCAAGGAAGCCAAGGACTTCATGAAGATGCTCATGCCAAGCCATGCGCGCAACGTGAAGTTATATAAAGATACAAGACAGCTGTTTACCCGACATCAAGTTGAAAGCCAGCTTGATGGATTGTTCACCCCTACGGTCACATTGCCGTCAGGCGGATACATTGTCATGAACCAGACCGAAGCACTGGTGTCGATTGACATCAACTCGGGCAAGGCAACTCGTGAGCACAATATCGAGGACACGGCTCTCAAGACCAACCTGGAAGCAGCTGTTGAAATTGCCCGGCAATTGCGATTGCGTGACCTTGCCGGCCTGATTGTCATCGACTTTATCGACATGGATGAAAACCGCAACAACAAGGCGGTGGAACGCAAGCTCAAAGACGCGCTGAAAAACGATCGTGCGCGCATTCAGGTCGGGCGCATATCACATTTCGGACTTCTCGAAATGTCCAGACAGCGCTTGCGTCAAGGCATGATGGAGAGCTCCACCATGCAATGCGCGCATTGCGAAGGCACAGGCGTTATTCGCGGTGTCTCCAGTTGTGCCTTGTCGGTATTGCGAGGCATTGAAGAAAATCTCCTGTCGCGCAAACCGGAGAGTATGGATGTACGCGTCCACCCTGACGTAGCGTTCTATATCTTCAACGAAAAGCGCGATCACCTTTTGTCGCTGGAAGCCAATTACGGCATTTCCATCTACATTATGCCGGATGCTGAACGCGGTCGGTCAGACAGCATCATTGAGCGCAAGCCTGATCGCAAAGGTCCAACGCTGCGTCAGCCTCCATCAGCAGTAGCTCTTGCCATGGGTGATGGCATGGAAGCAAATGAAGAGCCGATCATAGAAGACGAGTATGAGGATGATGAAACTGCCGAGGCACAAGAGGCAGGTACCAGTCATCGCAAGGAAGAAGGCAACCTTGATGAAAACGGCGAACCACGCAAGAAACGTCGCCGCCGTCGCGGTCGCCGTGGTGGTCGCAAACAACGCGATGAGCTTGATGAAGACGGCAATGTCATTGCTGCGGAAGACGGGCCATCGCAGAGCGATGAAGACAATACCGTCGACACCGCAGAAGCTGATGAGTCAGATGCTGATACTGACGTAAGTGCTTCAGGGGAGGAAAAGCCCAAGAAGCGCCGCCGCCGCTCACGTGGTGGGCGAGGTCGATCATCCAGGGATGCAGCGGAGGCCAATGCTGACACGGTTTCTGCGGATGATACTGTCGCAACAGATCAAGCGGTGGCATCAGATGACGTTGAAGCAATCGCACCTGCCGACATAATTGCTGAGCCGGAAGCTGATCAGGAAGATAGCAAGCCTAAAAAGCGAGCGCCCCGAAAGGCAGCTAAAAAAGCTGCCAAAACTGATGAGGTTGCAAATGAAGGCGACGAAGAGTTGCCTGCGAAAAAACCTCGCAAACGCGCAGCCAAAAAAGCGAATGCTGAAGAAGATGTAGCTGAAGTAAAAGCTGATGTGGCGAATGTTGCGCTCGCTGAGCCAAAGACAGAAGCCGTTGCAAAAGCACCACCTCCACCAAAATGGCAACCACCAGCACCTACGGTTGATCCCGAGACGGCACCTAAAAAAGCTGGATGGTGGGGCAAGCGATAGACGCAATAACCGCATTTAGGGGGTCGTTTCTATGAAATGGAACCGCCTCCTACTTGCTGCCATGGTGGCCATTGCCATTGTCATGGGATGGCAGCTGTACCAGACCCAGCATGCCGATAATGGCCAGCTTGGTGTCAATGTTGATGGCAGAACATTGCACCTCAGGTGGCAAGGCAGGGTTGATTTGCCGATGGCATCCTCAATCCGGCGGGCCTTTGAGCGTTATGGCGCGACCACTGAAGTCGTCCAGCTTGACCTTCATTCAGGCGGTGGTGCCATTCGCGAAGGTGGCGAAGTCATCAAAGCACTTGAAACAATCAAGACCACTCACAAATTGATCACACATGTAGCTGCGGGCGAGCGCTGCATGTCGATGTGCGTGCCGATCTATATGGAAGGCGACATTCGACGTGCATCGCCCACGGCCCATTTCATGTTCCATGAGCCCAAGCGCTACTATGATGATGGCAAGGA
>JBAUGO010000524.1:0-2267 GCA_049679775.1 Anderseniella sp. | reverse complement strand
GGGTGATGGAAGAAATGCATCCGGTGATCTTGATGTATGAACCTGACCCTGATGGCGGGCCGTCACGACTGGCATATTCATACTTCATGAAAGATCCAGTGGTGGAGGAAGGCGGGCTGGATTATTTCGGGGATGAAAAATATGACGCACAACCAGCCTACTCATTTTCCTACACTGTAGCTGACATTGTAAATGCCGGCATCGGTGCTGGATTGCAGCTCATGTCCATGGGCGAGGTGGGTCGGAATATTTCGAATTATTGCGCTGATCTGGAAGATGCTTTAGCGACACCGCCCATGGGGCTGTACATGCTGTGGCATAAAAGCTGAAGAGACAGCGAACGGGTATCGCTCGCTGCCCCTGAATTGTAATTTCTAGCCAACCGGTTATTGTGCTGGCGCTGTTGTTGCAGGCGGAACGGGAACCACCTGTTCAGTGGTTGTGCCGGTCGCCGGGCCTGTTGTGGTTGTGTTGGGACCGGTGAACAGGAAGATGCCAATAAGCCCGATCAAGGCCGCAATTACAAGGCCGACCAGCCAGCTGCTGGAGCCGCCGGAAGTGGTGCGGTAATCGGGTGCGTGTGAACGGCTTTCATTATGATAGTCAGTGGCCATGACGTGTACTCCATGTTTACTCAAAAGCCCCTGGCCCTTGGTCGAAATTTATTGGAGCACTTCAATATGCCAATGAGCAGGCCGAAATGGGATCATTTCAAGAATAAATGTGACCGGCAGCGAGCTGCCGGTCACGCACCAGTAGAGCTATTCTAGTCCTTGCCGATCTTGCGGAAAATGGCAGTGACAATGTTCGAATAATCATCCGTCCATGGTTTCACTTTTGCCGGGCCAAAGCGATGGACTTCGTCCCACTTGCCAATATTCTCAAGCGAGGCAGATGATTTTGAGATGGCAACAACCATGGATGGTGCTCTCTCAAAGTTGCCTATGCGGGTTTTGTCGCGGATCATTGCTCCTGATACAGTGCCGCCTATTTGGGCAACGGCTGCCTCAAGCACGGGTGCAAGATCAAGATAACGGTTTGAAATATGCATCACGAGCAAGCCGTTGTCAGATACCCTGGAGAGGAACTCTGTCACGGCTTCCACGGTCATCAGATGTACTGGTACGGTGTCCGAGGAGAACGCATCGATCAGCAAATAATCGAACTTGCCGGCAGGCTCTTGCGAAACCGTCAGTCTTGCATCGCCAATAACCACTTCGGCATCAGGATTGCACTTGGACATGAAGCTGTAATGTTCTGGCGACTTGGCAAGCTTGACCACGACCGGATCAATCTCATAGAAGCGCCAGCTTTCTCCAGCTTGCTGGTGGCAGGCAAATGAGCCTGCGCCCAGGCCAACAACACCACCGGTGAGCTTTTGTCCGGACACCAGGTTTCTGCGGGCCAGCATGGCCATCTGGGCCATGGGACCATTGTCATTGTAATAGGTGACGGGGGTTGGACGCACAGTGTCTGCGCCCAGTTCATTGAGTTTCTGGGCACCATGAATGGTGGTGCCGTGCGAAAGCAGGCGGTAACCGCTATTTTCATCATCCAGGATACGGTGCACACCAAAGAAACTGCGCTCGACATGTTCTGATGTCGAATCAGACGGCAACAACAACAATCCTGCCAGGCAGGTACATATACCTGCCATCAATTGTCTGCCGCCAAACCAGGCGCCAGAGGCCAGCGTCATGACAATTGCCACCGCAAGGGCGCGTGAAAGTTCAGAGCCTGCAGATGTGGTAAAGGTGCCGATCAACTGGCTGAAGGCGAAAGCAGCAATGCCAACAGACAGGGCCATCAGCGGGCGAGCGATGATTGATTTCACCATGGGTGAGTTCAAGGCATCCTTGCGGCAGATCAGACCCATTATCATCAAAAGTGGATATTCAACCACTTGTGAAAACAGGACCGGAGCCAGCAGGGCAGTAAAGATGCCACCAAGCACACCACCAAATGACATCCACAAGTAAAATTCGGTCAAATGGGCCACGTCGGGGCGGCGCTCATACAAGGTTCTATGGCAGATCATGGCTGTGGTGAAGAACGCACCTACGCCTGCTACTGCGCCAACAACCCAGACCAGCACTCCAGAGCCCAGCAGGCTGATAAGGGCTGCACCAACACAGATAGGTTGCAGTTTCAACAACAGGCTCATGGATGGTTTTGGTGGATCACGAAACACCAGAATGTAGGTCAGCAAATACAGTGTTAGCGGCACAATCCACAAGAAGGGCGCTGAGGCTACGTCCGTTGTAATA
>JBAUGO010000523.1:0-4338 GCA_049679775.1 Anderseniella sp. | reverse complement strand
GCGCAAGTGAGAACGATCTGCAAGATCGTGACCGGAATTTATGTAGTTCTGTGTCTGGGAGCACTAGCGATCATCCCATTAAATTCTGCGAACTTGTTCGGTGAGCCTGACCCCCTGACAGGGGTGTTTGCCATCATTCTGGCCATGCCCTGGATCCAGATTCTCTCCAATCTGATGGGTGATACGAGCGGCAATCTGTCTGCGAGCTTCGCACTGGCGGGTATCGGCATGGGGTTGAACGCAGCTATCCTGTGGTACGGCTGCAAGTGGCTCACAACAGGAAAGATCATGCCTGACGACAACTAGCTGGCGTCGTTCGTCAAACCAGCGTCATGAACAAGCCAGCCATTGTTATCTGGGCAAAGCTGATCTAAACAATTGTGCAACGCAACATGACTGTCGGTTTTACCGAATTATTCAGAGGTTCTTTGCACATGAAACTCCCGTCCCATTTCTACAAGCCACTTGCAATCGGGGCTCCTGCTCCCATGACAGAACTGCCTGTAAAAATTGAACGCATGATTCATTTCATGCCGCCACACATTGAAAAGATGCGGGCGAAGGTTGAAGGCCTTATCCCTCAGGTGGACGTGATTCTGGGCAATCTTGAAGATGCCATTCCAGCCGATGACAAGCTGGCTGCGCGCGATGGTTTCATTGAAATGGCCTTGGCACACGACTATGGCGATACAGGTTTGTGGACGCGCATCAACTGTCTGAACAGTCCCTGGGCACTGGATGACATTACCCGCATTGTGCTTGAAGCAGGTCACAAGCTGGATGTTATGATGCTGCCAAAGGTCGAAGGCGCCTGGGACATTCATTATCTGGATCAATTGCTGGCACAACTGGAAGCGCGCGCTGGCATCGAGACCCCAATCATGATCCACGCCATTCTGGAAACGGCCCAAGGGGTGAAGAATGTCGAGGAGATTGCAGCAGCAAGCCCCAGAATGCACGGTATGTCGCTTGGCCCTGCAGACCTTGCCGCATCACGTGGCATGAAGACGACGCGCGTTGGCGGAGGTCACCCCGGTTATGGCGTACTGGCTGACAATGCGGGTAATGGCGTTCGCGCAGGTGGCAGCCGTCAATTCTTCCAGCAGGATCTGTGGCATTATACAGTAGCCAAGATGGTGGATGCATGTGCCGCTAATGGCATCAAACCATTCTATGGACCATTTGGTGATTTTTCGGATCCTGAAGCGTGTGAAGCACAATTTCGCAACGCCTTCCTGCAAGGCTGCCTGGGGGCATGGTCACTCCATCCAACACAGGTTGAGATCGCAAAGCGGGTCTTCTCGCCTGATGTGGCAGAGGTGAAATTCGCACTCAGAATTCTCGAAGCCATGCCGGATGGCACTGGTGCCGTGATGCTGGATGGTAAAATGCAGGACGATGCAACATGGAAACAAGCCCGTGTTATTGCGGACCTGGCCCGTCTGGTTGCGGCGAAAGAGCCTGAAATGAAAGATAAATACGGGCTGTAGCAGTGTGTCATTATTTGTTACAAATACGAATAGTGATAAGACGCTGCTTGAAAATCACCGCAATTGGATGCATTTATAGGTCATCATGACGATTAACAGACAAGCAAGATTTGGTATTGGGCAGGTGGTAAAGCATCGGCTGTTCCCATTTCGTGGTGTCATTTTTGATGTTGATCCGACCTTTTCCAACTCGGAAGAATGGTGGGAGTCGATCCCTGACGAAGCACGCCCGTCGAAGGATCAGCCGTTTTATCACTTGCTGGCCGAGAACGAGGAAACCGAATACATAGCGTATGTATCGGAGCAGAACCTGCTTGTAGATGATGCTAACGGCCCCGTGCGCCATCCTCAGATACCAGAATTTTTCGAAACTTATGATTCTGAAAGGCATACATATTTGCCTAGAGACAGCGCCACACATTAAACCTGCCATGTCTCATACCAGTTTTTGATTGTTTCAGTCGCTTTTTAGAGCGAATCCCGTTTTACATGGGACCATGAACACCTTGTTACGCGCACTTATTGTGATGGTTTCGCTGGCCGTTTCGGCAAGCATAACAATTGCTGAGCCAAAACATGCCATAGCGATGCAAGGCGAGCCTGCCCTGCCCGCTAATTATACCCATTTTCCATATGTGAACCCGGACGCACCAAAAGGTGGCGCCTATCGCGAGGCCCTGACTGGCAGCTTTGACAGCCTCAATCCATTCATCATCAAGGGGCAGGCAGTTGAAGGTGCACGCGATCTGGTATTCGAGAGCCTGCTGACACGCTCACGAGACGAAGCTTTCACGCTTTACGGACATATCGCTGAAAAAGTTGATGTCAATGATGAGCGGACTGAAATCACCTTCCATATCAATCCTCTTGCTAAATTCTCTGATGGCGAACCAGTTGAAGCTGATGATGTGGTTTACTCCCTCAACACACTCAAGGAATCTGGCAGGCCGAACCATCGCACCTATTATTCAAAGGTCACCAGTATAATAACACCGAACAACAAAACGGTCACGATGACGCTCGAACCTGGTGACCGTGAATTGGTTCTGATCCTGGGATTGATGCCTGTGCTGCCGAAGCATGTCTTTGAAAAACGGGAATTTGAGCAAACCACGCTGGATAAGCTGATTGGCTCTGGCCCTTATGTTTTTGACAGTGTTGATGCTGGCGATCATGTGATTTATCGGCGCAATGACAATTATTGGGCCAAGGACCTGCCAAGCGCCAAGGGTCATTTCAACTATGACACCATCCGATATGACTATTATCGCGATACACAAGGCGCTTTTGAAGCGTTCAAGAAGGGCGAGGCGCTGTTGCGATCGGAAACAGACGCATCGCGCTGGGCTGTCGGCTACAAGGATCTGGATGGAAAACCGGTCACGCTGGAAACCATCGAAGTCGGTTTGCCAAAGCCTTCATGGTCACTGGTATTCAACACACGCCGTGAAATCTTTGCTGGTGCAAGGATACGTGAAGCGCTGATACTGACGTTCGATTTCGAGTGGATCAATGCCAACCTGTTTCACTCCAGGATGGAACGCACGCAAGGTTATTTCCATGGGTCTGATCTGAGTGCTATAGGCAATCCGGCTACGGATAACGAACGCAACATGCTGGCCAGGTCTGGAGCTGTCATACGTGACGAAATTCTTGACGGCACTTATCGTTTACCAATCTCGGATGGTTCTGGACGTGATCGAAAAAACCTCCGTAAAGCACTGAAACTCCTGAAAGAAGCCGGATGGAAGCCAGGCAATGATGGCCTTGTAGACAGCACAGGAAAGCGCTTGGCATTCGAGATAACCGTTGCCAGCCGTCCGCAAGAGCGTATTGCGCTTGCCTGGCAACGGATGCTGCGCACGATTGGGGCGGACATGCAGATCAGGCAAGTTGATTCAGCCCAGTTTCAGCGGCGGCTGCAAACCTATGACTTCGATATGATACCGTTCACCTGGTATAATTCACTGTCGCCTGGCAACGAACAGGCATTTTACTGGGGGTCTGCAGGTCGGACACAGGACGGCACCCGAAATTATATGGGGGCTGACAACCCTGCCATCGACAAGATGATTGTTGAATTGTTGTCAGCGCGTGACAAGGCATCATTTGATGATGCAGCGCGTGGGCTCGACCGACTTCTGCTGGAAGGACACTATGGTTTGCAATTGTTTCATGCGCCGGGACAATGGTTGGCGCACTGGAATACGGTCAAACGACCGGAGCGCTCATCGCTTTATGGTTTCAGACCCGAAACCGGGTGGATTGACGGCAAATGACGGGTTTTACGGGTGAGCTGCCTCCAGGAGAATTCAACCTTGCCAGATATTGCCTGGCATCGAGCGCACGCCACTCACCGGACAAGATAGCTCTCACGATTGCTGACGGTACAACCTATCAGCACATGACGTATTCGAAGATTGAGGATGTTGTGCTCAATCTGGCTAACGCCTTCAACCTGCTGGGATTTGACCCCGGTGATCGCGTCTTCATTCGTATGGGCAACAGCTTTGACTATGCAGCTGTGTTTTTTGGCGCCAATGCAGCAGGTCTTGTACCAATAGCGGCATCATCCATGCTCTCGGTCCAGGAAGTGGATTTCATGCTGCAAGATAGTGGAGCTGTTGCTGTCTTGCACGATGGCAAACTGGATTTACCTGCATTGCCAGACACGTGCAGATTGTTGGGGCCTGGTGATATTGCGGCCTTCAGCACAGGTGTCAGAGGCAATTATGCCAATACAAAAGCCCGATCACCCGCCTATATGGTCTACACATCCGGAACATCTGGTGTGCCAAAAGGTGTGCTTCATGCACAACGCGCCGTCTGGGGCAGACGGCCCATGTAC
>JBAUGO010000522.1:0-5099 GCA_049679775.1 Anderseniella sp. | reverse complement strand
GGGTACAATCGACAAGGCTGGAACATATCTAGGTATTCGACAGGTTACTGCAAACCTTTATCGGGCGCGCTCTCATGAAGATTTGCAAGAGGTAACTGACGCCTTGTGGGAGATTGCACTTTCCATTGAGTCCGGCAATGTGCCTGACGCCTTGAGGAAGCTTCAAGCCATCAAGAAGGAGTTGGAAAAAGCACTTGCAGAAGGCGCATCGGAAGAAAAGATTGCCGAACTGATGCAGCAGATGCGCGAGGCCATGAACGAATTCCTGCAGGCCATGCAGCAGCAAATGCAGCAAAACCAGAACAACAATGCCCAAAATCAACAACAACAAAACAACCAGCAAGCACAGGAGCTAAGGTCGCAGGATTTGCAGCGCATGATGGACATGATCGAAAATCTGGCCAAGTCAGGCGCCCGTGATGCTGCCCAGCAAATGCTCTCTGAGCTGGAAAACATGTTGCAAAACCTGCAACCGGGGCAGCAGCAGGCAAACCCTCAACGAAGCTCGCCCATGGCACGAATGCTCGATCAATTGTCAGACATGATGCGCCGTCAGCAAGAACTTATGGACCAGACGTTCCAGATGCCACGTAACGGCCAGCAACAGCCCGGGAATCAGCAACAAAATGGCCAGCAACAAGGTGAGCAAGGTCAAGAACCCGGCGGGCGCGGTCAGAACGAACAGCAATCACAAGGCAATGGCCAGCTTTCGCAACAGCAAGGTGATCTTGGCAAAATGCTGGAACGTTTGATGGAACAAATGCAGCAGCAGGGATTGCAAGCCCCCGATGGCCTTGGACAGGCACAACAGGAAATGGGGGATGCAGCAAGTGAACTGGGCCAGGGACAACGCGATGAAGCCCTTGGCTCACAAGGTGATGCCATGCGCGGTCTCCAGCAAGGCGCACGCAACATGGCGCAACAATTGATGCAGCAAGGCACCGGCAATGAAGGCAATGTTGGCCGCCATGGTGAAGGTCGCAGTGAACAGCGTGATCCCTTGGGAAGACCGCTTCCATCGCAAGGCGAGGAATATGGCCAGCGCGATAACATGCTACCACAAGAAGCCGAAGTAGAACGAGCAAGGCGCATTCTCGATGCCTTGCGCGGCAGGGCCAATCAGGCTGATCGGCCTCGCCTTGAACTGGATTATATCGACCGGTTACTCAAGGGCCTGTACTAGATTCAAGCCTTATATCTGCAATGTGATAAAATGCACATCGGCTGAACGCCAAGCCGCTTAAGGTCATTTTCAACAAGCAAGCGACGTGTTTCACTCCCTCCCTGATACACAGCTTCGCTTTCAGAACTCACTCCCGGTTTCCCCTGGCCGGAAGAGTTCCACGGATCACCAGGTTCCCCCTCTCCTGGTCATCCACGTGTGGAAAAGGGCAGCAAATCCGAAAGGATCAGCTGCCCTTTTTCTTTATTACAGGTGTGGATTATTTCGACGGCAGCATCACATGGCCGACAAAGGGAAGTTCCCGAAACTGGTGCCCCATATCCATGCCATAACCCACCACGAACCTGTCAGGACACTCAAAGCCAATAAAGTCAGCATCCAACTCCGCAGCCCGGTGACCGGGCTTGTCGAGAAGGACACACGTCATGACGCGGCCCGCCCCACGCGCAACCAGCAG
Organism: Anderseniella sp.; assembly: GCA_049679775.1. Taxonomy (GTDB): domain Bacteria; phylum Pseudomonadota; class Alphaproteobacteria; order Rhizobiales; family Aestuariivirgaceae; genus Anderseniella. The sequence continues at coordinate 3,459 of JBAUGO010000522.1, read as the reverse complement.
ATCCTTGGCAAAAGCCAGTGTTCGACCTGATTCCAGAATGTCATCCATCAACAGGACATCGCGACCGCGAACATCGGTTTCAATATCGCGCAGGATTTCAACCTGACCTGATGACGATGTATTGGCGCGATAGCTTGCCAACATCATGAAATCAACTTCTGGTGACAATCCGGCTTTGTGCAATGCCCGCAAGAGGTCAGCCGCAAACACAAAACTGCCCTTCAGCACCGGGACTACAAGTAGATTTAGCGGACTGGTATCTGCAATCGCCCGTGCAATCGCGCTCACACGATCTGCAATTTCGTGCTCTTCAAAGAGGATTTCTATCTGCTTGCCGTCAATTACCATCATGGGTGACAGTTCACCCGATTTCGCCGGGCCTCGCAAAGCGAATCTCAACACTCTCCACACCCTCAGGAGGAGCGGCGAGCCGTGTCACAAATGGAGATATGGCACCAGCTCCTATATTACCCTTGCCGAGAACATTAAGCGTCCAGGCATGAAGTTGATTGCCGTTGGCATCCTTCAGGATGAAACGCAAAGGTGGAACGCGGCGATCTTCCTCGGTAATATTTGCAAGCTGGCCACGCAATGCCAGCACTGGCTGATCATTGACGATCATGTACTGTTGTTTCACGTCGGCAATAGCCAGCCCGTAAACGTTGATTGTCTTGCCTGCCAATGAATAGAGCTTGGCAGCTGCAGGTGCGGCATGAACGATCCGTTCAGGTATGGCAACAACACTGCCAAGTACAAGACAAATGCCAGCGGCAAGACCTGCCCAACCGCGCAACTGCGAAGCGCGCCGTGCCCTGGCTGACTTTATCTTGTGCTGGGCAAGCTGAGCAGCACGCGCAATCTTGCGCGCCTCAGCAATGACCCGCGCTTCAGCCTCTGCTTCTGGATCAATGCCTGGTGCGGCAGCGTTGACCGGTACAATGTCACTAACATCGGTTGCGTGGGATTCTATCCAGCCATGCCCGCATGTGCCGCACCTCATGACCGTCGCATCACAACTTGGTCCTGAAGGCAAGTCATACTCGGTTGCGCATGAGGGGCATGAGACTATCATCTTGGCGATCCGGTTCATCTGATTCGGTCTGCTACCGGTGACAGGCCCAGTTTTGAGGGTCATTTTGCCTATCCCGGCGAAACTGTTGTTACGTTTGTGACAGTAAAGCGGAAATACGGTTAATTCAGCGTAAATGACGACCAAAGAAGTGAAACCCGTCAGCAGGAAAAAACAGTGTCGATAGTGCGGTTTGAAAATGTAGGATTACGCTATGGTTCAGGACAGGAGGTTTTGAAAGACCTTAACCTGACCCTTGAAACCGGCTCTTTCAGTTTCCTCACCGGCGCATCTGGCGCCGGCAAGACATCCTTGATGCGCATGTTGTTCCTGGCTCTCAAGCCCACACGCGGCATGGTTTCACTGTTTGGAGAAAACACTGCTGCGCTGGATCGTTCACGGGTGCCTGACATGCGCCGGCGTATCGGTGTTGTGTTTCAGGAATTCAGGTTGCTCGATCATTTGACAACCTTTGAGAACGTCGCCTTGCCTCTTCATATCCGGGGCGGCAAGCTCAATGCCTATCGTGACAATGTCATGGAGTTGCTTGACTGGGTTGGCCTTGAAAATCATGCCAACGCTTATCCTCCAGTTTTGTCAGGTGGCGAGAAACAACGCGCTGCCATTGCCCGTGCTGTGATCTCCAGCCCTGAGCTACTGCTGGCGGATGAACCTACCGGCAACGTTGACCCTGCTCTCGCGTTGAGACTCATGAAACTATTCCAGCAATTGAACCAGTTTGGCACGACTGTACTAATTGCGACGCACGACACCCATATTCTTGAGACCATTGATGCACCGGTTCTCCAGCTCAAGGAGGGGCAAATCAATTGGCAATAGAACGCGATTTTGACAATCATGACGACATGAGCGACACCCCCGCTACAAAGCACCAAAATGTCTTGCGGACAGGCAAACGTACAAAGGTGATCCCGGAAGCAACTGCCCCACACATGACCTTGATGACCGCTATGGCAGCGATGTGCTATCTGGCCGTACTGGCCATCGGTGCTCTCGTCATGACATCTGCTTCCGTCAGCAACTGGACGTCACAGGTGGCAAGTGAGGTAACCGTTCAGATAACGGCAACTGACGGAATTGATGTCGAAGGTGATAGCGCAAAGGCAGCCGCCATACTCAAGCAAACCAGAGGCGTAACATCTGTCAGCGTAATTTCTGCAGACAAGGCGCGCGAACTTCTCAAGCCATGGCTCGGCACAACAGACATTCTGGAAGAACTCCCCATTCCCAGACTGATCGCCGTGTCCATAGACAAGGCATCTCCCCCGGACTTTGAACTGCTCAGGGCAACATTGGCAACAGAGGTACCCTCAGCCACACTCGACACCCACAGACGCTGGCAGGCCGAACTTATCAGCATGGCTGGTTCGCTCACCTGGTTGGCGATAGCCGTGTTGGGTCTCATCGCGGCGGCTGCCGTTTTGCTTGTTGTATATGCCACCCGCGCTGCCATGGAGGCAAACCGTGAGGTCATTGAAGTTCTGTATCTTGCAGGCGCACGAGACAGTTTCATTTCTCGTGAGGTATTATGGCGGTTCAGTTTGACCGGCATGAAGGCAGGCCTGATAGGGTCTTTGCTTGGCCTCATCACGTTTGCAATATTGGGGGCGGGAAGTGGCCGATTGTCCGGCCCGGTCACAGACTTCCTGTATCAACCCCTGGAAGCAGGCAGCAACTATTTGACCTTTGTTGCGGTTCCTCTGGTTGCCACAGTGATTTCACTAATCACTGCGCGCGTGTCCATCTCCCGTGTCTTGAAAGACATGTTCTGATACTGATATGGATCGCAGCCATATGGCAACTGACTGTTCAAGAGAATTCCAATACACCATCTGATATGTTGCCGAGTGCTGTAAATTCAGTACAAGTTGCGACAGTTACAAAGTGCCCGTACGGTGAAGGCCGATATGTCAGACCCTATCAACAGCTCCAGTACACCAACAAGGCTGCCCGGCAAAGCACCCGTTTCCGGCAGCAATGTCTTGTTGAGCCTGTGGATCACGATCTGCGCACTGCTGGTAACCAGCGCTGGTTTTGCGTCATTTTCTGTCACATCCCGCGACTTGACACGACCTCTCGAAGTCAAGGCTGACGGTATCATTGTGTTGACGGGCGGGTCAGAGCGGATTTCTGCAGGACTGGAGCTTTTGAACAAGGGTCTGGCAAAGAGATTATTGATATCAGGTGTTCATCCTGCAACGTCAGCGGCCCAACTGCGCAGCGCACTGAAAGCCGATGCTGCATTATTCAAGTGTTGTGTAGATCTCGACAAAAACGCTCTTGATACACGTGGCAACGCGGTTGAAGCGGCGCTCTGGGTTAAAAAGAACAGTTTCAAGCGCCTGTTTATTGTCACCAGTGATTATCAT
>JBAUGO010000521.1:0-3513 GCA_049679775.1 Anderseniella sp. | reverse complement strand
CCCTGGCACCGAACAGGGCTCCGGCAAACTGATCTTTTTTGCTGGAAAGAGCAGGGTCTTTCACAGCAATGCCGTCACGGTCAAGAACATCAATGACAGACCCTTCCGAGCGCAGAATTTCGGCCTTTTTGTTGGCAGCATCAAAGGCAGACTGCGACCTGAACAGATAGAGGATCCCCCCATGAGCACCATCATAGTCAATGCCAGTCTCGGCACAGGTTTCGTGAAAAACCCTTTGAGAATAATTACATAGCCTGACTTTTCGCTGCGTGTTGAGCGCTGCACGCTCGCTATTGCACTGGCCCCAGAACTTCCACATCCACTTCAAAAAGGCCGGATCCAGCGACGGCTTCAAGCGCAGTGCCTGATCATTTTTCCACAATGATTTCAACAAGATGGCAGGAGCAGCTGGCGACGCCCAGGCATAGGCGTGGCCAGGCGCAATCATGCCCGCATTCCCATAACTGGTGAACTCTGCTGCCCCTTGCTCACGATCAATAACCGTGACCTCATGGCCATCACGCCAAAGCTCGTAAGCCATTGTTATACCTACGATTCCTGCACCCAGCACCAACGCCCTGGCCATCGCTTCAAGTCCCTAGATTGCTGCTTCAATCTGAATTTCGATGTCCAGACCCGCTGCTGCCAGCTTTGGCGAATGAACAGCCGCACGACATGGCGTCTCACCTGGCTTAACCCATTGATCCCAAACAGTATTCATCTCTGCCCAAGTGTCCATGTCGGTCAACCAGACAGTTGCCTTGATGATATTGGTCTTGTCGGTACCGGCCTCGGCCAGGGTTTCATCAATTTGTGCAAGAATATCAGCGGTTTGCGCAGCTACCGTACCACCAACTGCCTTTTCAGCCACATAGCCCGATGTGTACAGTTTGTTTCCATGAATTACCGCATCTGTCATCCGTTTACCGGCACCAATTCTCTTTAATGTCATTTTATTATCTCCAGATTTTCCGTTGTTTTGCTTTATTTTCCGATTTTTACCCGAGAGCCGCGGCTTTGAACCGGGACCGGATAGCGTGTCCATCACGCTCCGGCAACACTCTTTTGAGCTCGCCGGACGAAGCCTTGAGGACCCCCATCACCGGACCCTTGCCAGCCAGTACAAGCGCCTTGAGTGCGCCAATCTCATAGCGCTTGCGCACGCTCAATACCTGCCTGAAACCACACGCGAGCGCAACCGCTGCCAGGTTGGTTGTCATGCCGGTGTGGCTTGCCTGACCACCGGTCTCACCGAAGGCTTCATTGTCGATGACCAGCACAGCAAGGTTGGCAGGCTGTTTGCTACCTATGGTTGCAAGCGCACCCAAACCCATCAGCATTTCACCATCACCGGTAATGACCAGCACTCTTGAGCCTGGACGCGCCTGCGCCAGGCCAAGTCCCATGGCCGCGGCACCGCCCATGGCACCCCAGAGATAGAAGTTTCTTCCCGTATCACCGGCTGCCGCTACATCATAGGTGGGCGATCCAAGACCTGTAACGACCAGCATGTCATCAGCCCGGTCCTTCAATATCTCTGCTATCGCATCACGTCTGTCGATCATGGTCCCTGTTACCCATCAAAAGGTTTTCGCACCAATGAGGCGTTGCGACAACAACACTGCCACCTGGCAATTGCTGTCATAGGCCATGCGCATGGCAGAAGCGGTCATGGCAGCTGCATCCTCACCAGTATCGGCGCGATACACGATGAAGCCGAGACGTTCAAAAATGTCGGGGGTGGCCTGCCCCATCTGGATTTGCCAGGGGTTGAACTCACCCCACTCACCGCGCATCGTCACCAGCGTCACGAACGGAAAACCGCAAGACTTGAGCAGCGAGAACATGTTCACGCAATTGCCAACACCCGATGACTGCATCAGCATGACGCCTCTGTCCCCGCCAAGATCGGCACCGGCCAGCAAGGCAACGCCTTCTTCCTCGGTGGTCAGCACGGTGCAGTCGATATCGCCGTCAGCATGACATGCCTTGATCAGACTTGCGTGACCAGCATCGGGAACATAGGCCATCTGACGCACGGCGTTGGCTTTCAACACCTCGAACACCCCAGCGCGCCAATCCCCTTCAGCAAATGAAAATGCAGTTGCAGCCATCAAGAAACCCGTCACAATTGAAACTGCAGCTTGCGTACAGGCACACGCCTGCGTCAAGCTGAATTGAACAGATAGTGGAGTTTTCAGCACATGAAGTACGTAACCTTGCCAACAGGAGAAAAGGTTCCGGCACTGGGCCTGGGCACGTGGCGCATGGGTGAGCACCCTGACCAGTTCAATCAGGAGGTGGATGTGTTGCGCACCGGCCTCGACAAGGGGCTTACGCTGATTGACACGGCCGAGATGTATGGAGAAGGCGGCGCAGAGCGCGTAGTGGCGCAAGCGATCAAGGGTCGCCGCGATGAGGCCTTCATCGTGTCAAAGGTCTATCCCCACAACGCCTCATATGATGGCGCAATGGCAGCGTGTGAAAGATCGCTGCAACGGCTGGAGACGGATCGGCTTGATTTGTATCTGCTGCACTGGCGCGGGCAATATCCGCTGGATGAAACGGTGTCGGCATTTGAAAGGCTCAAGGACGATGGCAAGATCCGGCACTGGGGTGTGAGCAATCTTGACAGTGCCGACATGGACGAACTGATGCATGTGCGCGGTGGGACAAATTGCGCAACCAATCAGGTGCTATACAATCTGGCGGACAGGGGCATTGAATGGGACCTGAAACAAAAACTTCAACAGGCCGGAATGCCGCTCATGGCCTATTGCCCGCTGGGTGAGGGCAGGCTTTTGCGGGATGCAAGTCTGGCCACCCTGGCGGATCGACACAAGGTGACACCAGCCTCCATTGCGCTGGCATGGCTGTTATCTCGGGAACAGACAATTGCCATTCCCAAGACATCCAGAATTGAGCGTCTGCCTGCAATTATTGCAGCGCTTGATGTCAAGCTTGACGACGCTGACCTTGAATTGCTGGATGATGAATTTCCCGCACCTGAAGGTCCAAGCGCGCTGTCGATTGTTTGAGACCATCCCCTACAACATTTTAGCGCACAGTCGCATTAACTGCACACAGCAAGTAGAGCAATGCGCTAATGACCGTAATGCGGACAAAACTGCCGTTTACATAAACGATTAATTTCCAAGGTAGCTTCGAACCCCATGCAGTACGGTATATCTCATCGGCTTACAGTGTGACTTAAATATCACAGTACCAAAAAAATAGTTATTTGGCGGTGAAAAAAGTAGACAGGCCGCTACCAATGAGGGCATTACTGATCATCTATTCAGCTATTGCAGGGGCAAACAATGAAGAACAATTTCAAAACACTAGTTCTGAGTGCCGGTTTGGCAACGGGTCTTGTAGCATCCAGCGGCGCGGCGATGGCGGACTCGTTTGGCCCTATGGGGACTAGTGGCTACGGCGAAATCTTCGGCCTTTACATGGACAGTGCGTATGACTCCGAGCAACGGTTTGATCGCGAGTATATCGGCCTAGGCG
>JBAUGO010000520.1:0-1606 GCA_049679775.1 Anderseniella sp. | reverse complement strand
GTACAAGGCGCAGAACACCGCTTGATCTGAAACAACAGGCAGGGCCGGGTGCGGTTTTCATAATAGCTGTCAGAGCATGAGCGCAGCAAAAAAGCCTTCTGCAAAAGGTTGATTGTGGAGTTAACCGAGCCAGCGGAAGCAAACGGACCGTAATAACTTCCCTTTCGGGCGCGTGCACCACGATGTTTTGTGATTTGTGCAACCGCATGATCCTTGGCAATCAGGATATAGGGAAACGACTTGTCGTCGCGCATGATCACATTATAGCGCGGCTTCAGCCTCTTGATGAGGTTTGCCTCCAGGAGCAGGGCCTCGGCTTCGGTTTTGGTGGTGACAAACTCCATGTTCGCCGTATTGGCAATCATGGCAGCGATGCGGTTTGTGTGTCCGCCGAGCCTTGTATAGTTCGAGACCCGGTTTTTCAGATTGCGCGCCTTGCCGACATACAACACATCGCCTTTGGCATTGTACATGCGGTATACGCCGGGCTTGCCGGGCAATTGTTTGGCAAACCGCTTGATGACATCGGGCCCGCACTCGACACTTACGTCGGCAATGGCGTCTTCTTCAATGTCACTGGGTTCGCTCATATGGACCTATCAGCCCCGCGTGCGCTCAATCTCGATACCTACGCTTGAAGCTTCTGCAATGATATCGAGTTTTTCCACCCGGACACGAACCCGAATAATCGCCTTATTCTTCAACACTTTCTCAGCGATCTTTTCAGCCAGTGTCTCAACAAGATTGACATGGCCATCCATGACGATCGACTTGATGTTCTTGACGATCTTTTCATAGCTCACAACGTTCTTGATATCATCATCCAGCGGTCCGCCAGCTTCTTGCACGGCGCAGTCTATATTGACCAGAATGCGCTGGGGATGCTTTTTCTCGTGCTCATAGATGCCCACCATGGCAATCAGCGCCAGATCGCGCACAAAAACATGGCGGATGCCGTCTTCTGCGCGGGCATAGCCAGCGCTCAACTGACGAGGATTAGTGTTCATGGCTTCGTACCCGCTTGCGTGTGCTAATGTGCATCCGGCGTTTGCCAGACAAGATGTTGACCACCATCAAGCACGATCATCTGTCCGGTCAAGGCCGGAGCCGACAATATGAACGATAAAGCCGCCGAAATTTCCTGTGGTGAGGTACCGCGTTGCAAGATGGTTGCGCGTTCAGCCAGTTCAAACTCGCCTTCCTTCATGTGAACACTGGGAAGCGCAGGGCCTGGTCCAATGGCATTCACCCGGATCCTTGGGGCCAGTGATTGCGCCAATGTGCGCGTCACAGTCCAGAGGGCAGACTTGGAAACCGTATAGGAGAAAAATGTCGGGTTCAGGTTGAGCACACACTGGTCTATGATATTGACGATATTACCGCTCATTGTGTCAGGCAATTGGGCTGCAAACTCTTGTGCAAGGAATACAGGTGCGCGCAGATTGGTGTTGAGATGATCATCCCAGCTTTGAGCGGTCATTGTACCCGCCTCATCGGGCTCAAACATCGATGCATTGTTGACCAGGCATGTAATGGGCCCAAGCACATCAACTGCCTGTTGCATGATCCGTGCCGGTGATGACGGGTCCGCCAGATCTGCCTGCAC
>JBAUGO010000519.1:0-7721 GCA_049679775.1 Anderseniella sp. | reverse complement strand
TGCCAGCATATCGAGTTGATGCTGCCTGGGCACCCAGCCACGCGCGGTAAACCAGTCGGCAAATCTCACTGGCAGCAAGGGACTATGTGAAGGGTGTTTGTTCATGATCGTTGCCGTATACGTGTCATGTGTTGTGCATGGTTGACAACCCACCATGACATAAAGCCTATGCGGCAGCATGAAACCGATAATTGAAAAACCAATCACACACAGATCGGTCGTGGCGATGGCCATACCCATCATGCTGGCAAATGTGTCACAGCCCTTGCTGGGCATGGTAGACACCGCTGTCATCGGTCAATTGCCACAAACATACTATATTGGTGCAGTGGCCATCGGTGCACTGATATTCTCGCTGGTCTATTGGGCATTCAGTTTTCTGCGCATGGGTACATCAGGTATCGCTGCACAAGCCTATGGTGCAGGAGATGGCAAGGAATTGTCGGCGGTACTTTATCGAGCACTTCTGGTGGCAGGTATTATCGGCATTGTTCTATTGCTACTGGCGCCATTGATTTCAAAGGTTGCCTTCTGGTCCATTGCCGCATCGAAAGACATTGAACGCGAAGCGCGGATATATTTCGATATCCGTATCTGGTCAGCACCGTTCACACTTGCCAACTATGCCATCCTTGGCTGGCTCATCGGCATTGGTAAAATGCGTTGGGCATTATTTGTGCAGATATATCTCAACGTCGCCAACATGCTGCTTGATGGATTGTTCGTGCTTTATTTCGACTTTGCCACTGCTGGCATTGCCTATGGCACATTAATTGCCGAAGTGACTTCAGCTTTACTCGGTTTGGCCGTGGTGTGGAGATGTCTCAAGGTAGATGGCGATAAACCATCATGGACGCGAATTGCTGACAGGCCAAAGGTCAAACGCATGTTGCTGGTTAATGGCGACATCATGATCCGCTCACTTTGCCTGACTTTCGCACTCGCGTGGTTTGCCTCACAAGGAGCAAAGATTTCTGATGTGGCTGTATCTGCCAACGCGGTATTGCTACACCTGTTTTCCCTGGGCAGCTTTTTGATAGACGGGTTTGCCACCGTATCGGAAGCCCTTGTGGGACAGGCCATTGGCGCACGTCGGCACAGACGCTTCCAGGATGCGGTTCGTATTTCATCAATATGGGCGATGGTGTCAGGTGCAGTCCTGTCGCTTGCATTCCTTGTTTTGGGGCCATGGGCGATTGACCTCATGTCGGTGAACCCTGAAATAAGGCTGTATGCGCGTGAGTTTTTATGGTGGGCGGCGTTGACGCCCATCCTGGGTGCTGCATGTTTTCAGCTTGATGGTATTTTCATCGGTGCCACCCGTACACGCGACTTGCGCAACATGATGATTGTTTCACTGGCTGTATTTCTGGCACTTGGCTACGCTCTGGCTCCATGGTTTGGTAATCACGGATTGTGGTTTGCCCTCTGCATTTTTCTGGCTGTTCGTGGCGCTACGCTGTTTGCGCGGTTGCCATACTTGCAACGTGATGCATTTATCTGTGAAAAGACAAATTAGGGCTGGTCATGGGTAAATTTTTTTGCAAACCTTAAAGCTCACGGAGCTTGTCAACCAATCCCGCAAGAGGGCTGGAGCAAGTTTCTGACAGGGAGTGGGTAATCAAATGCACCCGATTGTAAGAACTGTATTGCAACGTCTGGGCCTTGGTCTGCTGACACTATTCGTTGTTTCCATCATCATTTTCAGCTCGTTGCAGTTTTTGCCAGGTGATTTTGCCACGTCTGTCATGGGGCAATCTGCTACGCCGGAAACAATAGCTGCATTCCGCCGGGAGCTTGGTCTGAACGATCCAGCCTTTACGCGATACATGCAGTGGATCGGGGGCGTTCTGCAGGGTGATTTTGGGTCGTCGTTTTCCGGCAGAAGCCAAGGTCGCCAACGCGAGGTGATGGAACTCATAGCACCACGTCTGTGGAACACACTGTTTCTGGCGGGCATGACCGCCATCATTGCAGTGCCGTTGGCGCTCGCTCTGGGCATCACGGCTGCACTCTATCGCAATTCGGTTTATGACCGCGTTGTCAATGCCTCGACACTGACGACTATCTCGTTTCCCGAGTTCTTCGTGGCCTACATCCTGATCCTGGTCTTCGCCACATTGTGGAAGGTATTTCCATCACTCGCCAATGTGCGCGACAGCACTGAATTCTGGGATCGGGTTTACATAACCGCGCTACCAGCAATAACGCTCACACTGGTTATTGTTGCTCACATGATGCGCATGACACGTGCCTCCATCATCAACCTTCTGGCCAGCCCCTATATCGAAATGGCGCGGCTCAAGGGTGCATCGCGCACAAAGGTCATTATCAAGCATGCACTGCCAAATGCATGGGCACCCATTGTCAATGTTATCGCTTTTAACCTGGCTTATCTTGTGGTGGGTGTCGTGGTCGTAGAGGTTGTCTTTGTTTATCCCGGCATTGGCCAGTTGATGGTCGATGCTGTTACCACACGTGATATTCCCGTGGTTCAGGCCTGTGCGCTCATTTTTGCCGCAACCTATATCCTGTTGAATCTGTTTGCTGATGTCGTTTCCATTGTCACTAATCCAAGGTTGTTACACCCAAGATGAGTACAGAAGACCAATCATACTCAGCCGCGGGCGAAGTCGCGTCGGTTGCACAGCGACGGACCTGGTGGGATCGCACATGGCGCAGCTTGAAAAAGGCGCCCATGACCGCCTGGTTCGGCATGATCGTCATTGCGTTCTATTTCGTCCTCGCAGTTTTTGCTCCCTGGATTGCACCTTATGGAGAAAGCCAGATTTTTAATGAATCCTACGCTGGATGGAGTTCTGAATTCTGGTTTGGTACCGACCAGCTTGGTCGTGATGTCCTGTCACGGCTAATATATGGTGCACGCAACACGATCGGCATCGCGGTTGCCACGACAGCCTTATCCTTCCTGATTGGTGGTAGTCTGGGTGTGATGGCAGCCATCAACCGGTCCTGGCTCGATCAGGCGTTAAGCCGGTTCGTTGATGTGCTTATGGCCATTCCCAGCCTGATTTTCTCCTTGATGCTGTTGTCCATTTTCGGATCAAATGTTACCAACCTCATCATTATTATTGCTGTTCTGGATGCAACTCGGGTGTTCCGTCTGGCGCGTGCAGTATCGCTCAATGTGGTGGTCATGGATTATGTGGAAGCCTCACGTTTGCGCGGTGAGTCTCTCAGTTGGGTCATGCGTCGCGATATTCTTCCCAATATTCTGCCGCCATTGGTAGCGGAGTTTGGCTTGCGCTTCTGTTTTGTATTTCTGACGATCGCTTCACTATCATTCCTTGGCGTTGGCATTCAGCCCCCAACGGCAGACTGGGGTTCGATGGTTCGTGAAAATGCCCAGCTGATTTCCTTTGCCGAATTTGACATGAAAGCTGCCATGACACCGATGCTGCCAGCTGGCGCAATTGCGCTACTGACTGTAGCTATCAACTTCGTGGTTGACTGGTTCCTGCACAAGACAAGCGGTATTCGCGATGAAAAATAAAAATACACAACGCAAGGCAGGCGACCTGCTGCTGGATATGCGTGACATCCGTATCGAAGGTTTTTCCGACGATACCTGGCACAAGATTGTCAAAGGCGTTGACCTGAAACTTCACCGCGGTGAGATCATGGGTCTTATCGGTGAGTCCGGAGCGGGCAAATCCACGCTTGGAAAAGCCGCCATGGGATATGCTCAACCTGGGTGTCGCTTTACCAGCGGCACCATCATGTTTGACGGGGTGGATTTGCGCACATTGTCGGACAACAAACTGCGTGAGCTACACGGATCACGCATTGCCTATGTGGCACAAAGCGCAGCAGCATCCTTCAACCCAGCGCATCGTCTGATTGATCAGTGTGTGGAAGCCACCGTGGATCACGGTATACGCCCAACCGATGAAGCCAAGGACGACGCACGAAAGCTTTTTGCAGCTTTGCAACTACCAGATCCTGACCACATAGGAGAGCGCTTTCCCCATCAGGTCTCAGGTGGTCAGTTGCAACGGGCGATGACGGCCATGGCAATGTCATCACGACCTGACCTGATCATATTCGATGAACCAACTACGGCACTGGATGTTACCACACAAGTTGAGGTGCTTTCTTCCATGCGTGACATAGTCGAGCAGTTTCAGACAGCTGCTATTTACATTACGCATGATCTGGCTGTTGTTGCGCAAATGGCCGACACCATCAAGGTGCTGCGCTATGGTGAAACCGTTGAGGATGCACCCGCGCGTGAGATGCTGAAATCGCCCAAAATGCCCTATACAAAATCCTTGTGGGCAGTTCGTTCACTGCACAAGCCACAAGAAATCAGCGACGACATTATCATGCGGGTCAATGGTGTTGACGCGGGATACTCCAGTACGGTCAAGGTGTTACGTAATGTGACGATTGATATTCCTCGCGGCTCAACTGTTGCTGTCGTGGGTGAATCGGGTTCAGGAAAGTCCACCACTGCGCGCGTCATCACAGGTTTGTTGCCTCCGATGAAGGGTAATATCCTGTTCAACGATGAGCCGTTACCACTGGCGCTGAAGGACAGATCAAAAGATCAGCTTCGCCGCATTCAGATGATCTACCAGATGGCAGATACAGCCATGAACCCCAAGCATACTGTGCGCGATATCATTGGCCGACCGCTGGAATTCTATCTCGGATTATCAGGCAAGGCGCTGGATGAACGCATCTCTGAATTGCTGAAGATGATTGAGCTGGATGACAGTTTCATGGAGCGCTTGCCCAATGAATTATCAGGCGGTCAAAAGCAGCGAATTTGTATTGCTCGCGCGCTTGCTGCCGAGCCTGAACTGATTATTTGTGATGAGGTGACATCTGCCCTCGACCAGATCGTTCAAGAGGGTATTTTGAAACTTCTGTTACGCCTGCAGAAGGAATTCAACATCACATATCTGTTCATCACGCACGATATCGCAACGGTAAAAGCGATTTCTGACCAGATCGTTGTGATGTATCAGGGAGAGGTGGTGGAGCAAGGTCTCAAGGACGAAATCATGTCGCCACCACATCCGGCGTATACTCAGCTATTGCTGTCATCAGTTCCTGAAATGGACCCGGACTGGCTGACCAACCTCCTGAAAGAACGAGAAGCAAGCGGTCTCATGGGAGCTTCCGGCAACTGACCCGCGTGGTTTGAACCGAATGTTGCGTTTTACCGTTATGGTGTAGCAGTCTTTTTTAGCGCAGCATCAGGATACCTTTGACAATATGAGTGATCGACCGGCTATCCTCTGGTTCACGAATGACTTGCGAATGTCTGATAACGCAGCTCTTACAAGGGCAGTAGAATCCGGCAGACCCATACTGCCGGTTTTCATTCTTGATGATCAGGTAGCTGGCAAGTTCGCCATGGGAGGTGCATCGCGCTGGTGGTTGATGCACTCGCTGGAAATGTTGGGTGCCTCGATAAAATCACTGCATGGCATGCTGGTGCTGAAACGCGGTGCCAGTTTGCAGGTGTTAACCTCACTGATCGAGGAGACAGGGGCGGAAGCATTATATTTCTCGCGCAACCATGCACCATGGTCAGCCGAACTGGAAAAGTCCGTTTTTGATTTGTGTGCCGGAAAAGGCGTAGAGTGCAAAAGGTTCTCGGGGTTTTTGCTGCACGAACCAGAAGCCATCAAAACTGGAAGTGATACTCCTTACAAGGTCTATACACCGTTTTCCAGAAACTGCTTCGACAACTCGCCTGCGCGCGCACCGCGCGCCACACCGCAAGATATCAATTTCTACAAGGGTGCCATCACGAGCGATGAGCTGGTTGATTGGCAGCTTTATTCAGCTCGTCCCGACTGGGCATCCGGTTTTGGCGAGCGGTGGCAACCAGGCGAGGCCGGTGCGCACAACAAGCTTGAGCGGTTCATTTCACAGGCGATAAAAAACTATCATGACGCTCGTGACATTCCTGGCACGTTCGGAACTTCCCGACTTTCTCCCCATCTGCATTTTGGTGAAATTTCACCACTGCAATGCTGGCACGCAGCGCGTCATGCCATGGATAACACGCAGCAAAGCATGGACGCTGGTGGGCATACATTCTTGAAGGAACTCCTGTGGAGGGAGTTTTCCTACCACCTTTTGCATTATTGGCCTGACCTGCCGGAAAAGGCATTCAAGCCAGAGTTTCAAGAATTTCCCTGGCGTGAAAACGGGGAATTTCTGGAAGCGTGGCAGAAGGGGCAAACTGGTTACCCCATTGTTGATGCAGGCATGCGGGAGCTTTGGGCAACGGGATGGATGCACAATCGCGTACGAATGATCGTGGCTTCATTCCTGATCAAGAACCTCAATATTCCCTGGCAGTCTGGTGAACGCTGGTTCTGGGACACACTGGTTGATGCAGACATTGGTTCCAATTCAGCAAGTTGGCAGTGGGTTGCAGGATGTGGTGCAGATGCCGCCCCGTTCTTTCGGATATTCAATCCGGTTTTACAGGGAGAGAGGTTTGATCCAGAGGGAAACTATGTGCGCACCTGGGTCCCTGAAATCGCGAAACTACCAACAAGGTTGGTTCACAAACCATGGGAAGCACCAGCATTGGTGTTGAAAGAGGCGGGCATAGAGCTTGGGAAAACCTATCCAACAGCAATGGTTGATCTTTACGCCACGCGCGATCAAGCATTGGCTGCCTATAAGTCCATCAGGAATTAGACAGGTCCACCAGGTGGATTTTTCCCAAAGCGCGCAGCAAGAAAATCAATAAAGGCGCGAGTCTTTGCTGGCCTGAACCTGTCGGGTGGATATATCGCATGAAGTATAATCGGGGCAGGCTCAAATCCTTCCAGCACAGGCAACAACTCACCATTTGCCAGATTGTCTGCCACGATAAAGGCTGGCAACAGTGCTATGCCTTTTCCTGCCAGGCACGCGATCTTGAGGGCCTCACCATTATTCGAGCACATGAGCGGCGTTACGGCCAACCGGGAGGTTGGTGTCATGCCCCGCACTGGCCAACTGAGATCATTGGACATGAGGCCAAGGTGCAAGATGGCGTTGTTCTTGAGATCTGCCGGCACGCGAGGGCGACCCTGGGTTTCAAGATAGGCTGGACTGGCGCACATGACCCTGCGGATCGGGCAAATGCGGCGTGCAATCAGATTTGAGGGCTCGGCTTCACCCATGCTCAACGTAACGTCGAAACCCTCTTCATGAGGATCTACAAACCGATCGTTCACGATGAGCGATACTTTGACTTCTGGATGTAAGGCCATGAAATCAATCACAGCGGGGGCTATATAACTGACACCAAAGGCAGAAGGTGCATTGATCTGCAACAGGCCCTTGATGTTACCTGTCATGTCGCTGGTTGCAGCTTCGGCTTCCTCAAGGTCCCTCAGCAAAATGCGCGCTCGTTGAAGGAACACCTGCCCCGCTTCGGTGAGCGTCATGGTTCTGGTTGACCTGGTCAGGAGTTGCGTGCCGAGATGGGCTTCCAAAGCCATCATGGAGCGCGATACCTGAACACGTGACTGACCCAGTTTTCGACCGGCCGCAGCAAAGCCGCCCTCGTCTACTGCGGTCACAAACGCCTTCATGCCTTCGAATCGATCCATTCTTTCACTTTAACCGCTGAAATGTAAAAGCACAGCACTCGACATAAGCCCTTTTGTTGTGTTGGAGAACGAAAGGTGCATTATTTTAAGTCAGCACATCGAGGCGCACTCAATGTCGATGATTGATGT